>NZ_FNNG01000001.1:365773-479365 GCF_900106765.1 Tepidimicrobium xylanilyticum | reverse complement strand
GGTGATAAAATGAGATTTCCAGATGGGAAACTGCTAGATATAGACTTGACTAATGGAGAAATAAAGAAAAAAGTTATACCAGGAGAAGTATATAGATTATACCCTGGAGGTTCAGCATTAGGATTATATATTTTACTCAATGATATGGACCCAAAGGTAGACCCTTTATCTCCTGATAATATTTTAGTCCTTTCCGTGTCCCCTTTGGTAGGCTTTCCTATTAGCGGAGCCAATAGGATGACAGCTACTACTAAGAGCCCTCTAACCAATACCATAGGAGATAGCCAAGCAGGAGGCTTTTTTCCAGCTTATCTAAAAGGAAATGGTTGGGACGGAATAATAATTAGAGGCAAAGCTCAAAAACCAGTATATGTATATATAGATGGAGAAGATGTGTCAATAAAAGATGGTAGCAATGTATGGGGCAAAGTGACAGGAGAAGCAGAAGAAACAATAAGACAGGAATTAGGAATAGATAATATCGATATAGCTCAAATAGGTCCAGCAGGGGAAAATCTAGTTAAATATGCCTGCATAATAAATATGTGTAACAGAGCCAATGGTAGAAACGGAACAGGAGCGGTAATGGGTTCAAAGAATTTAAAGGCAATAGCAGTCAAGAAGATAACGAGGAGAGAGCCAGTAGATAAGGAAGGGTTTAAAGATTTAGCAAAAAGCGTTATAGAAAAACTTGAAAACAATCCAGGCGTACAAGGAATGGGAGAGCACGGAACAGATATAGACCTTGAAGGATTCAGCGAAGAAGGATTTCTACCAACTAAAAATTGGACAACAGGATGGTTTCCAGAGGGAGCCAATAATATAACGGGAATTACAATGACTAATACCATATTGAAGAAAAGGGATACTTGTTATGCTTGCGCTGTAAGATGTAAAAGGGTAGTTGAAGTACCAGGAAAGGTAGATCCTCTATATGGAGGGCCAGAATACGAAACTTGTGCTGCCCTTGGTTCCTATTGTGGCATAACGAATTTAGAAACTGTAGCATTAGGCAATCAACTATGCAATATGTATGGATTAGACACTATTTCTACAGGAGCAACCATAGCCTTTGCAATGGAGTGTTATGAAAAAGGCTTAATAAACAAATCTCATACAGATGGATTAGAATTAACCTTTGGAAATGACGAAGCGATACCAATCCTAATTGAGAAAATAGCAAGAAGAGAAGGAATTGGAGACTTGCTTGCAGAAGGAAGCTATAGAGCAGCTAAAAAAATAGGTGGACAAGCTCATAAATACAGCATCTCAGTAAAGGGACAAGAACTTCCTGCACATATGCCTGAGATGAAACCTACCCTTGGTGTTATCTATGCTGTAAATCCCTTTGGAGCAGATCACCAATCCCATGAACACGACCCAGTATTAGCACTACCAGAGGATAGCAAAGAAAGAATTAATTTAAGTCACCTAGGTGTTTGGAAAGGCTATGAAAATATAAGGGAGTTAGATGATGAAAAAGTAAGATTTGCATTTAACACCCAATGCTTCTATTCATTGATGGATATACTTTGTTTATGCCAATTTGTATGGGGGCCTTCTTGGGAACTATATGGGCCTAAAGATGTAGTTGAATTAGCAAAAGTAGCCATAGGTTGGGATACATCAATACATGAACTAATGTTAATTGGAGAAAGAAGAATAAACATGATGAGGTACTTCAATTTTAAAGCTGGTTTTGACAAAGAAGACGATTATCTACCAGAAAGGATATTTGAACCATTTAAAGATGGACCATCAAAAGGAGTAGCATTAGATAAGGAAAAATTTGAGAAAGCATTAACCACATATTACAAAATAGCTGGATGGGATTTAGAAACAGGAAACCCAACAGAGGGGACATTAAAAAAACTATCTCTAGGGTGGTTGTTAGAAAAATGATAGTAAACGGGAAGAAAAGGGATTTTCCTTCAGGAATCACTGTTTATGAATTAGTCGAAAGAATGGGGTTTTCTATAAATATTGTAATGGTAAAAGTTGATGGCAAGAAAATAGCCATGAAAGACTATGATAAAACAAAACTTAGTGAAAACAGCAATGTAGAGATATTTAGTCTTCTTGGTGGAGGCTAAAAATCTAAATATATAAACCTCCATTATGCAAATATTAATTTGTATAATGGAGGTTTTATTATTAAAGGAGGTTTTGCCATAGAATATGGCATCATAAGGTTCTAGGATGGGTCTTTGTTAGATTGTGGCACTATATCTTCAATTCCATTTACTATTCTCTTGAACCTACTTAAAGGCGTATGAGGAGATATATTGAATCTTGGTAATTCGTATTTATCCGATTCTTTAGTTATATATCCTGGTTTGATTGTAAAGGCCATTTCGTATCCAGTTTCCTTTAAATATTCTATGGTATTTTCATCATACTTACCAAAGGGATAGGCAAAATATTTAGCATTTAATAATTCCTTGCTCTTTTTTAAGTCTTCAAGGATTAGGTTTTTATCTGATGATATGAGCAATTTGCCTCCATTTTCATCTTCATCATGAAGGGCGTAGGTATGGCTCTCGTAATCGAATACATCCTCATATTTATAGGCTTCGTATATGCTGATAGATTGGGTAGTACTGGGGTCAAAAGGAGCTTGAACATCATTGACCCTATATCCTAACATAAAGATGGTTCCTCTGAAATTATAATTTTTTAGAATTGGATAAGCGTACAAAGCATTGCTTAAATAACCATCATCGAAGGTAATAACTACAGTTTTTTCTGGCAGAGTAATTTCTCCATCTAAAAAGGACCTAAGTTCATCTAAGGTTGCAGTATAAAAATCATTTTCGTACAGATAATCCATTTGTTCTTGAAAGGCTTCTACTGATATTATATTAGTATTATTAGACCAATTGTATTTTTCTATATCCTCTTGTTTCAATAGATGGTGATACATGAGGACTGGTATTTTTATCGCTTTTCTTTTACTTAATTGGTTCCTTAACCTGAGTATTTCCTTTCTTAATCTTAAATTTTCTTCCTTAAGTAATAGATACTTTTCTTCTTCTATGGATAGCTCTACCTCTTCTCCGTAGGCTATAGGGGTAATATTTCCTATTAGTATAATTGCTATTAATAGTGAAAACATAAATCTTTTCATGTATATGCTCCTTCCTACTTCGATAATACATATATTATATATTTTAAAGAATTACTTGTAAACTTAAAGAATATAATATTATATTAAGAAAATTTTACATTAAAAAACCTCCATTATACAAATTGATTTGCATAATGGAGGTTCAATTAATAATCAACTAAAATAACTTGTATGCCCATTTTTTCTAACTTTTCTACAAAGGCTCTATCTGCGTCTCTGTCGGTTATTAACATGGATATAGTTGAAATTTCTCCAGATACAAAAGTTTCGTTACGGCCCAGTTTGCTGCTGTCTGTTACTACTATGGCACCTTCCGACACTCTAGTAAGCATGAGCTGGTTTACAGCTACTTCATCCAAATAGAAGGAAGTTAACCCCATTTCAAAACTTAAACCACTTACACCAATTATGGATCTAGTTGCTGTAACCTTGGATAAGTTGCTTATGGCAAATTCTCCTGATAATGCTGCTTTAGGGAATTTAATATCTCCACCGGTTAATACCAAAGATATTTTACTGTCTATATCTAAACCTAAAGCTTTACCATTATTGGTAATAACGGTAACCCTTTTATCTTTTAAATGTTGTAAAGTTAAAAGGGCTGTTGAGGAAGAATTTATAAATATAGTTTCATTATCGTTGATAAACTCTGCGGCTTTTTTAGCAATGGCATTTTTCTTTTGGCTTAAAATCATATTTTCCTTATCGATGGGTTCTTCTACTAGATTTGCTCCTCCATGAAATCTTTCAATTAGGCCAAGTTTTGCCAAGTATTCTAAATCCCTTCTTATAGTCAAAGGAGATACTTCAAGAATTTCCGATAGATCTGCAACTTTAATGGATCTCTCTGTTTTAAGAATGTTCATTATCTTCTCGCGTCTGGAATTGACAATATTCATATTGTTTTTCATAGAATTCTCCTAACTTTATTGGTTAATAATTGTAACCGGTATAAAAATCAATAGTCGCGGCTGGCATTAAATCATATAATGTGAATTTAAATATTTTAGAAGTCAAACCATTTTGTCTCAACATATTTATATATAATTATATCAAGTTTTTCTAAACAATCAAGATTTTAATAAAAGATTCGTTGAATTACCTTAAAAGTTCATTAAAAGAACGAAAATATCTACAAAAAACATAAAACGTTCAAAAAGCTCATAAAATATCTATCAAAAAATCCATAAACTTATTGAAAAGTGTAGGAAAAAGTAATATACTTTAATTAAAAGAAGCAGTGCATAATAAATTATGAAAACAGGCATGACTAATGAATTGGAGGGATATTATGAAGATGATAGATGAGATCACAAGGGAAAGTTGGATACTCGGAGCATTTCCTGAGTGGGGCACGTGGTTAAATGAAGAAATTGATGAGGAAATTGTAGAGCCTGGTACTTTTGCAATGTGGTGGATTGGCTGTACTGGTATCTGGATAAAGACTGAAAACAATACGAATATTGCTATTGACCTTTGGTTTGGAAATGGTAAGAGAACTAAAAAGGTTAAGGAAATGGCTCCTTTCCATCAAATGAGAAATATGACTGGTGGTAGGATGACTCAACCAAACTTAAGAGCTGCACCTATAGTACTTGACCCTTTTGCAGTTACCAAAGTTGATGCTGTATTATCAACCCATTATCACAATGATCATATTGATCCATTCTTTGCAGCAGCAGTTATTAAAAACTGTGATGAAAACGTTCCGTTTATTGGACCAAAGGAATCAGTTAAAAAATGGATAAGCTATGGAGTTCCGGAAGAAAGATGTAAGGTTGTAGTCCCAGGAGATGTGGTAAAGATAAATGATGTAGAAATTATAGTCTTAGATAGTTTTGATAGAACGTGTCTTGTAACTACTGATGAAGACATTAGGGGAGTTTGCCCAACGGATATGGATGAAAAGGCGGTTAACTTTTTAATTAAAACTCCTGCTGGAAGTGTATATCATAGTGGGGATTCACATTATTCAATTTACTATGCTAAGCATGGAAAAGATTATAACATTGATATTGCATTGGGATCTTATGGTGAGAATCCAGTAGGTTGTCAAGATAAGATGACATCAATAGACATATTAAGAATGGCGGAAGCTCTCCGCTGTAAGGTAGTTATTCCAATCCATTATGATGTATGGACGAATTTCAAGGCAGATCCGCTGGAAATACTGCTACTTTACAACTATAAGAAAGATGTGCTGCAATATAAATTTCATCCATTTATTTGGGATGTAGGCGGAAAGTATGTATGGCCTAGGGATAAAGATTTAATTCAGTATCATTATAGAAGAGGCTTCGAAGATTGCTTTACTGAAGAGCAAAATGTGCCATTTAGATCTATTTTATAGGAGGAAGTTAAATGTTAGGGCAGATTATAGAAAATAAACATTACACTTTTAAAATAGCCTTTGATTCGTGGGAGGATGCCATAAGGGCATCCTGCGAACCACTGATTAAGGATGGCTCTGTAGATCCTAGTTATGCTGATGAGATAATAGAATGTGTTAAAAAATATGGTCCATATATAGTAATAGCGCCGATGATAGCTTTGCCTCATGCTCAGGAAAATGCTCGGGGAGTCTATAAAACTGCAGTTTCTTTTATGAAGGTTGAAGAGGTAGTCAAGTTCGACGAAGAAGACAGGGAAAAGGATGCCAAATTGTTTTTTACAATTGCCTCGGAAAATCACGATAAACATCTTGAAAATCTAACAAAATTGGCGGAAATGTTATCTAACCAAGATATAGTTGATGAATTGCTAGATGCTAAGGGTTTAGAGGATTTGAAGGCAATTGTTTCAAAATACAATTTATAATATTCCAATGAGGAGGTAAGATTATGTTTATTTGGGACTTTTTTGTCAGCAATATTCTGACACAACCAGCATATTTTATTGGTTTGATGGTTTTAGTAGGGTATATATTATTGAGAAAGCCTTGGTATGAGTCTTTGGCAGGATTTATTAAAGCTACAGTAGGATACATGATTTTGCAAGTTGGTTCTGGTGGATTAGTATCTAACTTTAGACCAATACTAGTTGGACTAAAGGATAGATTTAACTTATCGGCAGTAGTAATAGATCCGTATTTTGGTCAAAATGCTGTTACAGCAGGAATGGAAAGAATGGGTAGAGCATTTACTCAAGTTATGATATTATTGCTTATCGCATTTATTTTCAATATTATACTAGTACGATTTAAGAAATATACAAAAATACGTTCATTATTTACAACAGGTCATGTGCAAATGCAGCAAGCTGCAACTGCTTTTTGGCTTATACTATTTTGCTTCCCTCAATTGGGTAATACTCAAATACTATTAATTATGTCAATAGTTCTTGGACTTTACTGGGCAGTTGGTTCCAATTTAACTGTAGAAATTAGTCAGGAATTGACTGGTGGAGCAGGTTTCTGTATAGCTCATCAACAGATGTTTGGACTTTATGTTTTCTCTAAATTAGCTGATAAGATTGGTAAAAAAGGTAGTAGTAAGAAATTAGAAGATGTAGAATTACCAGGATTTTTATCAATATTTAATGAAAATATGGTATCTACTTCAATACTAATGACCATTTTCTTTGGAGCTATTTTATTAGTATTAGGAAAACCTTACCTGGTAGAACAAGGATTTATGAATGAAGGAGCCAACTTCTTCTTCTACATTCTAACTACTTCACTTAACTTTGCTGTTTATCTGGCAATATTACAACTTGGAGTTAGAACATTCGTAGGAGAGTTAACTGAATCCTTCCAAGGTATTTCTTCAAGATTGCTACCAGGAGCTGTGCCTGGCATTGACTGTGCTGCAGCTTATGGTTTTGGGTCACAAAATGCTGTTACTATAGGATTCTTATTTGGAGCATTGGGACAATTCTTAGCCATAATAGCCTTAATAGCATTGAAGAGTCCTACAATAATAGTGGCAGGTTTCGTTCCTGTATTCTTTGATAATGCAACAATTGCAGTATTTGCTAATAACAAGGGTGGATATAAGGCAGCTATGATAGCACCATTTATAGCTGGTCTATGTCAAGTATTTGGTTCAGCATTTATTGCTGGAATGGTTGGATTATCACAATATGGTGGTTACCTTGGAATGTGGGACTGGGCAGTTGTATGGCCTACATTTACAGTAGTAATGAAAAATTTAAGCTACCTTGGTCTAGCATTGGTAGTAGCATTCCTAGTTGTTATACCACAAATTCAATATAGAAGAAATAAGGAGACATACTTCTTAGTTACTGATGACTATGAAGAATATAGCAAAATTGTAGCTAAAAATTAATATTAAGGAGGGTTAGTATGAGAATTTTAGTATCATGTGCTAATGGCGCAGGTACAAGTTTGATGATGAAGATGAAGGTTCAACAGGCCTTAAAGGAATTAGGAATAGAAATAAGGGAAATTCGTCATTGCTCAATTTCTGAAGGTAAATCAGCAGCAAAGAATTATGATGTAGTATTTTGTTCAGCAAATTTCGTAGATATGTTTAAGGACGCCGAGGCCAAAGGAGTTAAGATTATAGGCATGAAGAACATTCTATCAGTTGAAGAGGCTAAGGATAGATTAAAAGAAGCGGGATTGTGCTAGGAGGAAAAATTGACAAAGGATATTCGATTAGTTATTTGTGATTTAGATGGTACTCTTTTGAATTCTGAAAAGAAGATAACAGAAAGGTTAAAGAATAATGTAGATGAACTACATCAAAATGGAATACTTTTTAGCATATGTACTGGCAGAATTCCAGGCATGATGAGGTTGTATTCAAAGAAATTGAATATAAAAATTCCTACAATAGCCTCTAATGGAGCTTATATAACGGATATAAATTTTCAAAATACCATCTATAAAAAAGTCATGGATTTCTGCCAGGTTAAAGGAGTAATGGAATATTTAAGAAATAATAATATACAATTTGCCGTACTAACGGATTGCCAAGCTTATTTTACTGGCGAAGGAGATTTTCAGACAAACTTTATACTTTATAATAGGGATGCGGCTTCCTTTAATATGTCTATGGAAATTTTATATGTGCCTAAAGTGTTAGATGGTCTAAAGGATAAAGATATAACTAAACTATTGGTGTTTACACAGCATGATGAAGAGGCAGAAAAGGTTGAGGAATATATTAAGGTAAATACCAACTTCTACTGCACATCAAGCAGGAAAAATCTGCTGGATATTGGTCCGAATGGTGTGAATAAAGGAAAAGGCGTGGAGCTTCTAGCTAATGAGTTAGGAATAAGGCTTGAACAAGTCTGTGTTTTTGGAGATTATTATAATGATATTTCAATGTTTAATAAGGCTGGATTATCCATTGCCATGGGCAATGCAGTAGAGGAATTAAAGGGAGTTGCAGATTATATTACAGATGATAATGATAGCGAAGGCGTGTCTAAAGCTATCGAAAAAATATTATTGAAGAGGTAGATAGTAGCGATGAAAATAAGAAGGATGATACTAGATGAAATAGAAAGATGTTATAGTACAGGAGCCATATATGTAGATGGCCAGTTGAAATTAATCTTTGCAAGTGAAGCAATTGATGGTCCCTGTTATAGTTACAGTGGAGAGAATTTTGAAAAGAAAGAAGTAGTATGGGACAAGGGTGGTGGAACTATGTCTATAATTCCAATACCCGGAACCAATGGAGAATTTTTAGCCAGTCAAGGATTTTTCCCAGGTTTTAATGCAAAGGAATCTAAAATTGTTCATGGAAAATATGTAGATGGGAAATGGGAAATTAAAGATTTCATGTATTTACCTTACGTTCATAGATTTGATATATTGCAGGCTGGCGGACAAAATTATTTTGTTGGAGCAACTTTATGTACATCTAAAAAGGATAGAAATGATTGGTCTGATCCAGGAAAGATATTTGTAGGAAAGCTTCCGAAGGATTTGTCAGAAGCTGTAGAACTAGAAATCATTCAAGAAGGATTGACCAGAAATCATGGCTATTATAGAGGTAATTGGAAAGGTCTAGAATCAGGATTTATTACTGCAGATGAAGGAGTATTCGTTGTAACACCACCTCAAAAAGAAGGAGATAAGTGGGCTGTTGAAAACATTATAAAAAGGCCAATTAGCGATATAGCTCTATGCGATATAGATGGAGACGGCTTAGAAGAGTTAGCTACCATAGAGCCTTTTCATGGTACAGAATATAGAATAAATAAAGAGATTGATGGAGAATACCAGGTGGTTTATGAATACCCAAATGAAACGGAGTTTGTTCATGTCGTTTGGGGTGGTAAAATAAGGGGCAAAAGAACCTTTATAGGTGGTGCTAGAAGAAAGAATGCAGAACTATTCATGGTACAGTTTGTGGATGGGAAATATGAAATCATCACAATAGATGAAGGTAGAGGGCCAGCTAATGTCTATGTAATAAATGAAGAAGATAGGGATATTATTATGGCAGCAAACAATACTCTTCATGAGGCTTGTCTATATATAGTGGAGGATGATTAATATGCTGGAAGATTTAAAGAGGCAGGTTTATGAAGCCAATATCTTATTACCTAAATATGAACTTGTAACTTTTACTTGGGGTAATGTTTCGGCAATAGATGAAAGTCGAAGATATGTGGTAATAAAACCCTCTGGCGTAGAATATGACAAGATGACTATTGAGGATATGGTTGTATTAGACTTAGAGGGAAATGTAGTGGAAGGGAAATTAAACCCATCAAGTGATACTCCAACTCACTTAGAAGTATATAGAAATTATGATAATATCTGGGGTATTGTGCATACCCATTCAAAATGGGCTACTATAATGGCTCAAGGTAGAATGGATATTCCAGCTCTAGGAACTACTCATGGAGACTATTTCTATGGAGATATTCCATGTACAAGGCTTATGAGTAGAGAGGAAATAATGGGGAATTATGAATTAGAAACTGGGAAGTTAATAGTTGAAACTTTTAAAGAGAGAAACATTGACCCTATGGAAACACCTGCAATATTAGTAGCAGATCATGGCCCCTTTGCTTTCGGAAAATCAGCTCATGATGCTGTTTATAATGCAGTAGTGTTAGAGGAGGTCGCTTTTATGGCCTGGCATAATATAGTAATCCATAGAAGCGAAAGGATGCAGCAGGTTTTATTGGATAAACATTATTTAAGGAAACATGGGAAAAATGCATATTATGGTCAAGGAAAACGGGTGATAACTTGAGAATAAGTCTTGGGATATACGAGAAAGCTATGCCGAACTTTTTAAGCTTTAGAGAGAAGTTTAGATTAGCCAAGGAAGCTGGATTCGACTATATGGAAATTAGTATAGATGAAAGTGATGAAAAGCTACAGAGACTTGATTACACAAAAGAAGAAATTTCTGAAATCAAGAAGGCCATGGAGGAAGAGGATTTTTTCATAAGGACTATGTGTCTAAGTGGTCATAGGAAATATCCACTAGGTAGCCATGATGAAAATATAAGGAATAAAAGTTTAGAAATTATGGAAAAGGCTTTAAAACTAGCGGATGAATTAGGGATTAGAATTATACAATTGGCAGGATATGATGTATATTATGAAGAAGGAGACGAAGAAACTAGGGAGTACTTCCGAAACAATTTAAAAAAAGTAGTTAATATGGCAGCTTCCTATGGCGTAGTTCTGGGCTTTGAGACTATGGAAACTGAATTTATGGACACCATATCGAAGGCTATGGTCTATATTAATGAAATAAACTCACCTTATTTAGGGGTTTATCCTGATATAGGCAATTTAAAAAATGCTTGTGTTTTATACAAGAGGGATATAATTGAGGAAATAGACTCTGGAAAGGGACATATATTTGCTGCTCATTTAAAGGAAACCATTACAGGGGTATATAGAAATATGGATTTTGGGACAGGGCATACAGAGTATATTCCCTGCATTGCGGTCCTTTTAAAACAAGGAGTAAGAATCTTCACCGGAGAGTTTTGGTATCAAGGTGAAGAAAATTACAAGGAAAAAATAATAGGAGCTAATGGTTTCTTAAGAGAAAAAATAAAAAGGGCAATAGAGTTGGTAGAACCTAGTCAGCCTCATTAGGTTGACTAGGTTTAACTTTTTCAGAGTAAATGAGATTGACACGTCAAAATTTTTTATGTATAATGTACCTGAATATTCAATATAATCAAAATTAAGGGAATATTTCCATAAATATTTCAACAAGTAAAATTGAATTGCTTTCATCTTGTCAAATCACGTAATGAGTTTAAAGGAGCTTTTCAAGTCTATAAAAATCCAGTGAACTCCCTTTTTATTTAGTGGCGTATTTATAGTTTTAGGACCTATTAATAAAAGAATATTATAATTTTATAATGTTGCAAACTTAATTTATTTTTAAGTTTGCAGCATAAAAATTAATAAAAGGAGGTATTATATGCATAATTCCTTTGAAAGGAGAAGATTTACAGTAAGCGACTATTTAAAATTTATTGTGCCTTCAGTTATAGGTGTACTTCTTTTGATGTTCCCATTAAAAGTTGAAGGTCAAACTACTATACTAGTTGCTTTATTGGCAAGTACGCTGACGGGTTTGCTAGAACCTATTTTACCTACCATTATTTTAGTTATCATAGCTTTATCTGGAATTATGGCTGTCATTTACAGATTTTTTAAACCTGCATTTATTGAGAATAATGAGTTTTTAAAATCACTATTTAGCATATCGGACTTTTGGATTGCAGCTAGAGTAGTTGGAGTTATACTTACCTTTTTGGTGTATTTCAAGATAGGACCTGAATATATATGGTCTGAGGATACTGGAGGATTAATACTCTACGATTTGATTTTGGGGCTATTTTCCATATTTTTTTTTGCTGGATTCATATTACCCTTTTTAACAAATTTTGGACTATTGGAGTTTATTGGTGCGATGATAACTCCTGTAATGAGGCCAATATTCCAATTACCAGGACGTTCTGCTATAGACTGTATTGCTTCCTGGGTGGGGGATGGCACCATTGGTGTAGTTATAACCAATAAGCAGTATGAAGAGGGATATTATACTACTAAGGAAGCTTCCGTTATTGCTACTACCTTCTCTGCAGTATCCATTACTTTTTGTCTAGTAGTATTAAACCAGGTAGGTTTAGCCCACCTATTTGGTCCTTATTATTTGGCAGTAACCCTTGCTAGTGTAATTGCAGCCATTATCATACCAAGGGTTCCACCTTTATCTAGAAAAAAAGATGATTATTTTACGGGGCTTAAAAGGGATCTTGGAGAAGATATTCCTGATGGATTTACAACCATTTCATGGGGTACTCATTTAGCTATTAATAGGGCAGAACAAAGTATGAATGTTAAACATTTTGTTACAAATGGAATTACAACCGTTTTAGATATGTGGATGGGAGTGATGCCCGTAATAATGGCCTTTGGTACTATAGCACTTATAATTGCTGAAGCTACTCCTGTATTTGTGTGGTTGGGAAAGCCATTTATTCCATTGCTTAATCTATTAAGGGTGCCTTATGCAGTAGAGGCTTCCCAGACTATGGTAGTTGGTTTTGCAGACATGTTTCTGCCTTCAGTAATTGGAGCTACTATTCCAAATGAGATGACTCGCTTTGTTGTGGCGGCAGTATCCGTTACCCAATTAGTATATCTATCAGAGGTGGGAGCAGTAATATTAGGCTCAAAGATTCCAGTGTCTTTAGGGGAGCTATTTATAATATTTATTGAGAGGACCTTAATTACTTTGCCTATTGTAGCCATAATCGCTCATTTAATATTTTAATGATAAAAGCCATTCCCTTTTAGGAATGGCTTTATTACTTATAGTTTATTGATGACACTAGGGTTTACAATGAAGTCAGGTAATTCCCCGTTTATGATTTTTTTGACGCACTGTACCGTATTTGCAATTTGGTCTCTTGAAGCAGCAGTGGAGCTAAAGGCGGCATGGGGAGTTACGATGGCGTTAGGGTGTTCTATGATCTTTTTCTCCAACTCCATTGGAGGTTCGTTTTCGAGGACATCTAAGGCAACAAAGGATACCTTCCCATTGTGTAAGGCTTCATATAAATCTTCCAGCTTTATTATTTTTCCCCTTGAGGTATTTATAATGCATACCGAGTCTTTCATAATATTAAAGAGCTCTCTGTTAAATGTGTATTTAGTGCTCTCTAACAGGGGAGCGTGGATGGAAATATAATCCGATTCCCTTGCTAAGCTTTCTAAATCGACTATTTCAACATTTAAGCTTCTTGCCTTTTCTAAATTGGCAAAGGGGTCTGTTGCAATGACCTTGCAGCCGAAAACCTTTAAACATTCTGCCACCTTCTGCCCAATGGCTCCAAAACCATATAATCCTACTGTAGTCTCTGAAAATCTTTTTATTGGATCTCCAATACCGCTGTTCCAAATACCCCTCATGACGCTTTCATTCATCAATTTTAATTTCCTATTGCAGGCCAGTATTAGTGCTATTGTGTGGGTTGCAACTTCTTCTATACAGTAATTACCTGCATTTGTAACTATTACTTTATATTTTTCTGCCAGTTCCACATTGGCTCCATCATAACCTATGCTGGCAGCACAATAGGCTTTTAAATTCTTTAGTGAAGAATATATTTTTTCATCCATTATCTGGTCCCAGGTAATGATGATTTCCGCATCATGGCATCTTTGAATGAATTCCTCCGATGAAAGTACTTCTTCACCAAAAAAGGTGTAATTGATATTTGGAATTTCCTTTTTTAATTCCCTTTCCATATCCATTATCTGGCTTTGGCTCATTCCGGGAACGCCACCAAAATACACGTTATGTCTTTCCATTCTATTCCTCCTTATAAAATATTATCCCGTTATACCAAATAGGTTAGTTAGTAGTACGATGATTGGGAGGGAAATAATAGTTTTTTCTATGAAAATAGCTAATAGCCCTTTAAATCCTATGGGCATTTTAGAAGTCATAATGAGGGTGCCGACTTCAGTCATATAGATTATTTGAACTAATGATAGTATTCCTATTACGAATCGAGTCTTATAGGAAGCTATGTTTGCTGCTAATATGGCAGGTATGAACATATCTGCAAATCCAACGATTGTAGCAGGTGCTGCTTTAAAGGCTTCTTCCAGTCCTAATAATTTCAAGTAGTATCCAAAGGGCAAGGAAAGCCAGTCGAAAGCTGGAGTATAGGTGGCAAGGACTAGTGCTAATGTGCCAAAGGACATTACTATTGGAGTCAGGGAGAATACTATTCCTAACCAAGTCTCTACGCCGTTATAGAGTATTTGTTTTATGTTAAGGCCTTTTTCTGCCTTTTCTACAGCCAATTTTAAGCCCCATTGAGTTTTTTTAATTCCTTCTGGTTCTTCCTCCTGAATTTGTTTACCTACTAGTGGGTAATATTCATCTGGGTATCTGTTTAATGGAGGGATTCTAGTCATTATTACAACGCTTAATACTCCCGTTATGCATAAAATAGCATAGAAGGGTATAAACTTATCATCTACCCCTAACATAGCTGCAATTACAAGACAAAATGGCAATGATACAGCAGAAAAACAGGTAGCAATGGTAATGGCTTCCCTTGCCGTATAATAACCCTTTTCATACTGCTGGGATGTCAATACAACGCCTACGTTGCAGTTTCCAACCCAAGAAGCAAGCAAATCGATAGTAGCTCTGCCAGGAATTTTAAAAAGAGGTCTTGTAAAATCCCTAAGTATTGTACCAACCAATTCTAAAAGTCCATAGTCCATCAAAAATGGCATTAAAAAAGATGCTGCGAAGAACCAAGCCACTAAGGTTTCTAATAACCCCATCATGGTTCCTCCTGTATCTGGAGAAATGATTACTTCAGGACCAACTTGGAAGTAGCACATTATTGTCACTATTGAACCTAATATGCGAGTAATAATATAAGCTGGTGATGTAACAAATAGCTTTGATAGCAATTTATTATCCATAATAAATTTAGGTTTAAATAGATAGGTTATTAAACTAAAGAGTGCAGATATCGTAATTACTATCATCAATCCAAGAGAAGCCGCTGGCTTGATGAGGGCTGCAAAGAAATCAGAAATAACCCCTAAGGGAATGTTAACCGAATCTTTCCATGGAATGGGAAACAGAAAAAGGAATATTCCTATTGCTGAAGGGATTATAAATTTTAATAATTGTTTCTTTGTAGGTTTTGTATAGAGGTTTTCTTCCTTCATAAATACTACTCCTTTCATTTTACTATAGTTTATGCATGCTATGATTCCCTAAAAAAAATTATTATTCTAAGTATAATGAACTAAAATAAAAGTGTCAAGAAAAAGAGTTTGTCAATAATCAAATTATATTGTATGATAGTAAGAAAAACGGATTGCTTATTATAACCAGAGTAGGTAACATTAGTTTATATACAGAAAGGAGTAGATAAATGAAGCATAGATTTATATCTAAAAGGTATTGGAATTCAATTACCACACCAATGGGAGAAAGCGTAAGCCTTTTTGAAAAATTCGACGATATTATCAATTTTAGTTTGGGAGATCCAGATTTTAACACCCCTGAACCGATAATCGATTTAGCTATGGAAGATGCTAAAAAAGGCCATACCCATTATACTGATTCTTATGGGGACCCAGAGCTAAGGGATGAAATTACTAAATTCTATAAAGAGGAATATGGATTAGATATTAAGCGGGAAGAGATAATGGTTACTACCAGTGGATGTCATGCAATGTGGCTGGTTTTAGAAGCAATATTAGATGATGAAGATGAGGTAATAATTCCTGATCCCTATTTTACTCCCTATCCTCAGCAGATTAAATTGGCTAGAGGAAAGCCTGTATTTTTGCCAACCTATGAAGAAGAGATGTTTGAAATAAATGTGGAAAGGTTGGAACGGCTAATAACCAACAGGACTAAGGCTATAATAGTTAATACTCCTCATAATCCTACAGGTACATGCTATAATAGGAGGACTATGCAGGAAATTGCCATGATTGCAAAAAAATATGATTTGATAGTTATAGCTGATGATGTGTATACTGAATTTAGTTTTGAGGAACCTTTTATTCCAATGGTTTCCCTTGGAGGAATGAGGGAGAGGACTATTACCATTTCTTCTTTTTCAAAGAATTTTGCTATGACTGGATGGAGAATTGGGTATATATTGGCTCCTGATTTTATAGTCGATACCGTGAAGGATATTAACGAAAACAACGTCTTTACAGCTCCTTCTGTTTCTCAGAGAGCTGCTTTGCATGCCTTAAGGCTGAGAAAGAAGGTCTGTCCACCAATTATAAACGAAATCAAGAATAGGATGATGTATGCCTATGATAGGATAAAACGAATACCAAAACTCTCTACATTACCTCCTAGGGGAAGTATGTACATGTTTGTCAATATAAAGGAAACAGGATTAAACAGCACCGAGTTTTGCGATCTGCTATTGAAGGAAGCCCATATTTTGACCATACCAGGCATAGCCTTTGGGGAGTGCGGAGAAGGATTTATCAGGTTGGCATTAACTATTGGTGTTTCAGAAATGGAGGAAGCCTTTAATAGAGTTGAAAAGCTATCCATCTTAAATAGATAAAGGAATGTAGCTAAAAACTAGCTACATTCCTTTTCTTATTTAGCCTTTTCAGTTGTAGAAAATAAGAATCCAATATATCTCAAGAGTACATAGAGAACCATGACTACTGCTAAAATTTCTTCAAATTTTACTAAGTATTTTAGAATAGCTATTTCCCTTCCGGTATTTATTAAAAAGCCATTGGTCAATTTTATTGATATTCCGCTGATAACCAGTGGGAATGTAAAGGCGGAATAACTTGGATAAAAGGGGAGTTTTAATAATCTAGGAAGTTGAGTTAATACATATAATAAAGTAATTTGAGATAAAAATAATAACAACCAAACTAGGGATATATTCTTATCTTGGAATGAGTTCATATATCCTGCTAAACAAAGGCTAGCAGGTGCTGCCAAAATTACTATCGTAGGTGATGCTGGCTCTGGAATTTCCTTTACTTTAAGGACTCTATAAAAAATAATTGGTAGTAATATTAAATAGGATATAAAACCAAACCAGAATACCATTCTCCCTATATGTGCCATATCGAATGCTGGTGCAGTTACAGCTCCTACTACGATTCCAACATAGACGATGTACCAACTTGGAAATATTTTTTTAATATTGAAGTTAAGCAGAAACTTTTTGGAAAAATAAAGGATCAATATAATGTGTAAAATCAATCCTATAATCCATACAATAAAACCTAATGACGGTACTAATGGTTTAATGTAGGTGGCAATAAGCATAATACCCATGGAAAAGGCAGGAAAAACGCTAGCAATTACAGGGTTATCTAATTCTTCCCTAACCTTATTTGAATATTTTATAATCTTAATAAGTAATAAAATGAAGAAGATTCCTGCAATGATTCCAAATGTGTTCCTATAAGTATCACCATAGGATGCTACTAGGTTGCCTGTAGCTGCTAAAGCCAAGAACAAGGCCACTGCAGGCAATGGCAACTTTTTTAATATGCCTTCCATTAACATCTCTCCTTTCAAATTCCTATCCTAGTTTAGATTAGCATAGAACCAGCACCAAATCCAATAAAAATTATCAATACTAGATATTTCTTTATGAAAAAATGTTAATATGTAAAATAAAGGAACCAGCTATTAATGCTAGTTCCTTTTAAAGTATATACCATAGTAATAATCTTTAATACCAATGTGTCTCTTAATTCTAGCTGCTATAGTATCTTTATATCTTTCAAGCTCTATTACATCTTCATTTGTAGTAGGAAAATTACCATATTTATTCCTTACGAATATTCCCGTAATTTCCCTTATATCCTTTTCTGCAGTAAATAGATTGTAATTGTAGTGAAGCCTATTGGCGTATTCATAATGAGTTTCTCCGCTTTCCTGACTGCATCCCATTAAACCTGCTAGTCTAACTATTTCATCATAAAGGTAGATGACCCTCTCTTTATTCGGTAGTTTTTTTACTCTAGCATTTTTAATTTTAATCTTTAAATATCTTGTTATCAATTTCATAGTCATAGCAAATAGGATTAAACTCATTAGTATAGTTGGTAAATTCTTTATATGCTTATACCATCTATTTTTAGAAGTGTTGTTTTGGATTTTGCTTTCTTTTAAATCGCCATTTATTTCCCCTCGGGAGATTTCCAAGTTGACCCAAAGGCTTTTATCTAAAACGTCAAAGTCTTCCGGGAGTCTTTCCATTGTTTCGGTTTCTATTGCAGGACTAGTGTTAGTTCTATCTATTGGAGGATAAGCAGGTGTAGGGTCTAAGGTCATCCAGCCTATGGGTTCTATAAAGGCTTCTACCCAAGCGTGAGCATGGCTATTTTTAACTTGATAGATTCCTTTATCTATGGATTCATGGGCTAAATATCCTTCTACGTATCTAGTAGGAATTCCTTCAATTCTAAGCATTATGGCTAGGGCAGTGGCGAAATAGGTACAGTATCCTTCTTTACTTTCAAATAGGAAATGGTGTATGAATTCTTGGTTTATTGGAACTTCTTTTACTTCTAAATTGTAGTTATAATTATTCCTAAGATAGTCTTCTAAAGCTAAAGCCTTTTCTAAGTCTGTTTCCTTATCCTTTACTATTTCCTTTACCAACTCAACTGTTTCGGCTGTAATCTTGTCCTCTGGTATTTGTAGATAGAGGGATAGGTTTGGTAGGTTTTCTCTTTTTTCATCTATTCCTAAGTCGATTAAACTATTGTAATTAAGGGGCGTTAATACCTCTAATTTATAGCTTTCTTTCGAATAAACCCCTGGAGGGAAAAACAGTTCTCCATCGTAATCTACCTCTATATTATGGGCATTATCCTCAAAGTTTACAATATATCCTTTATAGGGACTGAATAGGGTCTGAGATGCAAAGGATTCATAGGTAATTTTTATAGAAGTACTGTTGAAGTATCTTTTCTTTATCTCCAGAGGAATTTTGCTGAAATCTTCACCTAATTTAAAACTTTCCTTAATATTCTGTACCTTTACCCAGGAATATCCTGTGTACATATGCTTTATATTTCCCCTTAAATAGAAGGGACCTTCCCCATAGATGGTCATTACTAAGGTGTTGTCTAAGACTACTGGACCTCCTAATCTTGAAGATTCCTTTTGGAATCCAGTTTTCGAAAAATCGAACAACCCAGCTTTGATATATTTTTTGCTTTGGGTGTTGGTTGAGCGTAAATTAATAATACCAGGGAAAAAGCTTTCTATCCTATTTTCCAACCAAGGCCAATGAATAGAATAGGAGCTCTTGGGAATTATTAGAGAAAGCATTACAATAATTATTCCATATTTTAAAGTGGTTTTAGACCAGAGGTTATAAAGTTTTTCGAAGTCTATATTATTTTTAAACTTAATTCCATTTATTTCTTTGAAGTATCTTTCCAATCCCAACAGGATTAAGAATAAAAAGAGAAACAAAGCCATCATCCAATAGGCCTGATCATAATACAAATACCAATAATATAGAAAACCGCCAATATAGAGGGGTAATAGGAAGGTTGTTTTTCTATTCTTTAGTATTATCATTCCAGTATATATTGATAGCAAAATTATGAGGATTCCCCAGAATGGGAGCCTATTTTCTGGGGCTATTACTTTTAAATCCCTTATGTGATAGTATATGTTGCTAAATAGATGGGTAGTCTTTTCTATAAAAACTTTCATACAGGAGGGAAAAAATCGACTCACTATTATTGTGGATATAAAGGTTAGGAAGATTAGAAAATAGATTGATAGTGGATTAAGTATGAAAAAGCTTACTAGGGTGCTTATTAAAGTCACCATAAGCAACTGGGAAAATATATTGAGTTTTATTCCAATAGGCATCCCAAATAGATAGGCTAAGGAGAAAACTATTAAGGAATATAGAAGGTTTTTTGCCAACTTTCGATTTAAAACGAGTTTGACCATATTATCCCTCCAGGGCTTCTTTTATATTGGTTCCATAGTCTATTATATAGACTGGAATTCCATCCTGCCTAAGACTTTTTTCTACAGAAGAATCTAAAAAACCGTTGTTATACTGTTGGTCCCAAGCCATAATAATCAGAGGTTTTAGGAATCTGCTCTTTAGGAAGATTCCAAGGCTACCAGTGGCTTTATCTAAATTTGGTGTAATTATTATAACTGTAGTTCCTTTTTTAAGGATATTGCTCCTATATTGAATAAAGGGATTAAGGTTTTTATAACCATTTCCTTTAAATTTAGCAAAGATAGTTAAAAAGGGTTTTAAATCAGTACTCTGCTGTCCTTCTATATCAACAATTTGATCTTCATATTGGGTGAGTAATTGGACGGGTATATTCCTATTTAAATAATAGTTTATTATGCTTAGACTAATATCTACCATTTTGTCTTCTAACCGTCTGTCTACATCATTTTCAAGATATTTTTTGTAATTGTTCATGAATATTACTACATTAGTATCGCCCTTGTTTTCATACTCCTTAGTAATAAGTTCACCTAATTTAGCCGATAACTTCCAGTGAATTGATTTTACCGAGTCCCCTTCCCTGTATTCCCTTACGGAAGAAATTCTGCTTTTATCCTGAAAAGCTAAGTCCTCTATCATCAGTTCTCCTAATTGTTCTACTTTAGTGCTTCTAAAGGCATCAAGGGATATTGGTTCTGGATATACTAAAAGGGATGTTTGGGAAAGAATATTTTTATTAAGGGTATAAAGGCCAAATCCATCTTTTATGAGAACTTTTATTTGTCCCAATTGATAATAGCCTCTTCTTTTCAAGGTTATAGTTTCCTTATGATAGAATTTTTCCTTTGGCTCTAAGGTGGTGATTATATTAGGAGCTTTTGAACCCGTTAGGTCTTTAAATATGGTATTTTCTATTTCTAAATATGGTACTATAAACCTGCTTTTATTATCTATCTCATAGCTTATGGTGATTTCATCTCCCACGTATATTGAATCTTTTGGGATTTTAACATAGCCTTTTAGCCTATGGAGGACCATCAGGTTGTGAATTAGGGGGACTAATAAGGTTAGTAGGAATATGTAAAACAAAAAATAAGGAATAGTTCCTCCAACTAGTAGCAAAAAAGCTATTAAGATTATGAAAATAAGCCAAACTTTTTTATTCTTAATAGTGCTTTTCATTGGCTATCACCGGTATATATATGGTATTTAATATATTTTTAAGTACTTCCTCTACGGTTTTTCTTTCTATTCTCGATTCTGGTGAAAGTATCAACCTATGGGTTAATACGGGTAATGCCATTTCCTTAACATCATCGGGTATAACGTAATCTCTACCTGATAAAAAAGCTTTACCCCTAGCTGCTCGAAGCAAATCTATGGAAGCTCTAGGGCTGGCACCTAGTTGTAATTCCTTTGAGCTTCTAGTAGCATTGGCTATATTTATTATGTACTCGAGAATATCCTCATGAACTGTTAAACCGTCCACCATATTTTGCATATCTAAAATATTCTCTTTAGTTACTACTGCTTCAATATCCTCTAATTTTTTAATGGATTGATGATTTTTAAGTATTTCTACTTCATAGTGTTTTTCTGGGTATCCTAGGGATATTCTTATTAGGAAACGATCTAGTTGGGCTTCTGGAAGGGGAAAGGTTCCTTGATATTCTAATGGATTTTGGGTGGCGATTACTATGAAAGGTTTTTCTAAAACGTAGTCCTTTTCTTCTGTAGAAACTTCTCCCTCCTCCATTGCTTGTAATAAACTTGATTGGGTTTTGGGGGAAGTTCGATTGATCTCATCAGCTAAAAATATATGGTTAAATATAGGACCCTTCTTAAAGGAAAAAGTTCCTAAGTCCTTATCGTAGATATTGATTCCTATAATATCTGAGGGCATTAAATCGGGCGTAAATTGAACCCTTTTATAGGATAGGTCCATACTTCTTGCTAAAGCCTTTGCTAAAGTGGTTTTACCTACCCCTGGAATATCCTCTATTAGAATATGGCCTCTAGCCAGTATGGCAATTAGAATCTTCTCGATTACATCATCCTTCCCTATGATAATCCTTTTAATATTCTCCAATATCTTTAAAGCTTTGCTATTATCCATGTTATCCTCCATTGTTCAGTTTTATAGTGTTTTAACTCATTTTATATTAATACCCTGTTAAACGGTTTACTAACATATAGAAACTAGATGTTCATAGAGAAATATAATATTGTGCTTTAATATATGGTTAAAATATAATAATTAATGAGGAGCAAATATATGATTTGGGGTTGATAATATGGATACAAAGGTTAAGCATTTATTAGAACAGTTTAAGGGATTTAAACTATTAGCAGGTGCTGGTGGATTGGATAGAAAGGTAAGTACTGTAACCGTAATGGATGCTCCTGATATATATAATTGGATGAAAGGAGGAGAATTCCTAATTACTACAGCCTATATAATGAAGGATAATCCGCTGGAGCTAGAGGACTTGATAATTAAACTAAACAAAAATGGCGCATCAGCTTTAGGAATTAAATTAGGTAGATTTATTGAAGATTTACCTAATGAGGTGAAGGATACTGCAGATGGGCTAAACTTTCCTATTATATATATACCAATCAATTATGCATTTAGCGATGTAATACATCCTGCCCTATCCAGAATAGTTAATGCTCAAGCAAAAAAATTGATGATGTCAGAAAGAATTCATAAGTCCTTTACCCAGATAGTTATTGAAGGTAGGGGAACTAATCATATAGTTGAAACTCTTTACGGAATATTAAATAGGAATGTTGTTTTTAAAGATTTAGTATTTAATAGAATTTATATAGTAAGTAAATCTAATAAATTTAAGGATGATATTGAAAATTTAAGCCTAGATAGTATGTTGGGTAAATATTTTAATTATCCCGTTCAAATTGGTAGTTCTATTTATGGGTATATAATAGTTGATGAAAGCAAAGATACTAACAGCTTAGAGGATTTAGATAAAATAACCATAGAACATGCCAGTACAGTTATTAAACTGAATATACAGAAAGAGATTTCCAATCGTCAAATTGAACAAAAATATAGGGATGAGTTTATTCAAGACTTATTATTGAATAATATTAGGACTATAGAGGAAGCAAACAACAGGGCAGCATTATATGGTTGGAAAATGGACAGAGGCCTTGTTTGTGTAATAGTGGATATAGATGATTATAAGAAGAGATTTTTATCCTTAGAAAAGACAAAAGGGTTAGAAGAAGAGAGGGATATTATATTTAGGCTCATTACAGCGAAGATGAAGAAGAAATTTTATAAATGTTTCTATACTACCTATAGTGATAGTATAGTATATCTAATAGAGCCAGATGTAAGTCCTATGAAGGATTTCTTTATAAAACTTGAGAGGGTTTCAGAAGAAATTAGAAAAGAAATTAGAGAAAATAGTCAATTTACAGCTACCATAGGAATAGGAAGTTATAAAGAATCGGTAATAGATATCTATATTAGTTTCATAGAGGCTCAAAAAGCGGTGAGGATAGGTAGAACCATCTATGGTGGGGATAATACTCATGTTTATGATGATTTAGGGGTCTATAGAATGCTTTTCGATATTTCCCAAGGAGAAGAAGCAAATAACTTTTGTAGCCAATACCTGGAGAAATTAATAGATTATGATAGAAAGAATAATTGTGAGTATATGGAAACTTTGAGGTGTTTAGTGGAAAACGATTGGAATCTAAAGAAAACAGCAGAGGACTTGTTTATCCACTATAATACTATGAAATATAGGTTTAATAAAATTAGTGAAATAATCAACTTGAATTTAAATAATAGAGAAGAAAAGTTTATGATAGAACTTTGTTTAAAACTACTGGATATAAGTAAACAATATTCATTGTACATGAAGACTAATATATAGTCTTCTTTTTTATATCTTAAGTACAATGACTATTATTTATAATAGTTGTAAAATGCTATTAAATAGAAAATTAACAAGGAGGTAATTGTATGTATAGTACAAAGGTAGGCATGCTTAGGGGTGTTTTGGCTTCCGTCAAAGAGGGACAATTATTAGACCCTGATAAGGCATTGGATAGGACTGGGAAAATTGTTTTAAAAAATGGACTAGTAGTAGATCCAAAAAACAAGATAGAGGAAGTACTGGATGTAGCTATATCAGGTGATGAAATAGTAGAAGTAGGAAAAGATATCTATGTAGAAAAGGGAGATATGGTAATAGATTGTGAAGGCTTGCTAGTTGTACCGGGGTTGTTAGATATGCATCTTCATCTAGGAGATTTATTTGAAGTAAGTACTGATCCAATCTATGGTGCAGCAGCTGATGGTGTAACTATGGCTCTTTCTCCTGGAGCGGGAAATACTTTTATGGCTCCATCATTACTAGGGGCAGAAGTGGATAGAGGAGTACCAATAAATTTAGGATTATACCAAGGAGCAGCTAGTGTTTTATCTACAATGTTATCTGTTGAAGAGTTAATCAAGCTATATAAAGGTGAACTTGAGGAAGAAATAGCCTCATCTAGGATGACAAGAAATGCAATCACAAATACTACAGCACCCTTAATAGTTGGTATAAAGGATCATATGGGGCATTTCTTAATGTCTAATGAAAACATAGATAAAATATTTGAAATAACTTCTAAAGCTAAATTAATCTATATGACTCATACCCAGGATCCCGAGCATGCTATAAGACTAATTGAATTGTCTAAGGGAAGACCAATTCATCTAGGCCATGCAACGGCTGCTGGGTGTGGTACCCACAAGGATGCAGTTGAGTCTATGAAGATTATAATAGATTTATGTAAAAAGGAAAATGTAACGGGAGAATTTGTAACCACTATGCTGAGAGAAGGCGGCGGAAGTAGAGAAGGACTCATAATGCCTAAGAAATCACAAGAGTTGGCCTATAGTGCATTAGAACAAGGAATAGTAGATGTGTTAATATCTGATGGGCAGAACGATGCGACTATGAAAGGTTTTGGAGATACAAGGGATAATATACCAGCCATATTAGAATTAGCAGAAATGGGTGTATTGAGCTTATCCAATTCAGTGGCTACTATGACTTCTAATCCAGCAAGACTCATAGCTGAAAGAACTGGAAATGGCTGGTGGATAGAAAAAGTTGGGCATTTAGGAAAGGGTGCATTAGCCAATGTAACTGTAATTAATAGGGAAGTAAAATCTGCTGCTTATACCATAGTAAATGGAGAGATTGTAGGTTTTGAAAGTAGGGCAGTAAGGCGAGGCAGTGGAGCAGGAGGATTTGTAAGCAAATTTGGTATGGTTAAGAGAATAGGAGTAGGGGATTTGGTAATGTTTTCATACAAAAGATAACAATAGATTTTGAAGGAGGAGTTTGAGTTGAAGGAGAGAACGGAGAATATTTTAAGAAAATTAGTCAGCATAAACACAACCAATCCACCTGGTAACGAAATGGATGCAATAAAAACTATTTTAGGCTTTTTCCCTGAAGATATAGCATATAAAATAGTAGAACATGGAGATAATAGAGGTTCTTTAATATTGGAGATTAAGGGAGAAGATGAAGAGAAAATAGGTTTCATAGGTCATTTAGATACGGTGCCAGTACCAGATGAATCTAATTGGGTTTATCCACCTTTTGATGGAGTAACTAAGGATGGATATATGTATGGAAGAGGTACTGCTGATATGAAGGGTGGAGTTACAGCAATGATATTGACAGCCCTACATTTCATAGAAAATAACATAACTCCTCCTCATACCCTTAAATTCGTTTTTACAGCTGACGAAGAATCAGGGGGTATAGGGGTACAAGCCTTAAGGGATAAAGACCTTTTAAAGGATTTATCCAAAGTATTTATTCCAGAACCAACGGATGAACAGATTGGTATATGCGAGAAAGGAGCATTATGGCTAAATATCTATGTAAAGGGTAGGGCTTCCCATGGTTCTAGGCCAGATTTGGGGATTAATGCCATAGAAAAGCTATATGAATTTGTTTGTAGGTTGAAAGGAAATATGGATTTAGAAAAAGAACATTTTTTATTGGGGAAATCTAGTTTTGCTATTACTTTGATTAGCGGAGGGGTAAAAACCAATATTATACCAGAAGAAGCAAAAGCATCTGTGGATATAAGGACAATACCTGGAATTGACCATGAAGAAATATTAAAGAAGGCCCATGAGATTTGCAAAACAATGGAGGAGGAAAAGCCTGGAATTTCCATAGAAATATTGGTAGTAAACAATAGGCCTCCATTAACCATAGATGAAGGAAATACTTTTATAAAGGAAATAATTAAAACATATGAAAAGTTGTCCTATCCAGTGAAATTTAAGGGATTAAACTTTTATACTGATGCATCCCAGCTTATACCGTTTCACCATATACCCTTTGTAATACTAGGACCTGGTGAGGAAAAAATGTGCCATCAGAGGAATGAAAGGATAAGTATAGAATCCGTTATGAGGATGGCAAAACTTTATATCTCTTATATTATTAACTCTTAGAAGGGAAGGATAGATATGGTAAATACCAAATCCAAAGTAAAAAAATATAGTAAGGGTTCAGTAACAGGGCTTATAATATCTGTCGGAATTGGTTTTATTATTTATTTTGTTTTGAATAATATTAATATTGCCAGCGGTTGGCTAGATTACAATATAATCGTAGCTAACGCAGGTAATAATCCACTGTATAAACTTATATGGTATATTATGAATTTTACAGAAGCCCAATTTTATGCAGGATTCTTTGCTTCCTTAGGAATAATAATAGGAGGATTTATAGCTTGGAGATTAGATGTTAAGAATTCTAAATTTAGAGGGTTTGATGTATCTTATGGTTCCAACTTGTGGCCTTGGGTATTGGCTTCCCAGTTACTTTCCTTATTTATTGCAGTATTCGTTTTAAACTATACTAGATTTTTTAATGTGGGGGAATATACTTGGTTGCCAACCTTCATAACAGTAGTAGGTGCTCCACCAGCAATAATGCTACTTTATGGCCCCAATATAAAAGCATTATTTACTAGCTCTATACTTGGAGGAATAATGGGATTTCCAGTAGCCATGTGGATTAGCAATTATATTATACCCGTACTAGATGTGCCAGGAGTAGTATCCAACGTATTTACAATGGCCATTACTGGACTGTTGATTTGTGCTATATGTAAAGCGTTACCATGGATGGAAAAGATGCCATCTAAACCTTATAATAGAAAGGAAAAATCTCAAGAAGAAGTTTTAAAAGAAATGGAAGGACCTCAATGGTTTGTAAGAAGGGTCTTAGCAGATTTTTCTGAAGCTCAATTTTATGGGAACGAAATAGCAGGGCTACTGGTCATAATAGGAGCTTCCTTGGATTGGATACTTAATATGAATCATGGTGCCTATGGGTCGGGAACAATACCAGCCATTATACTGTCCCAATTTATAGGATCAGCAGTAGGAGTATTTTTATACTTTGACAAATATGTGGAGAAAGGATGGTATGGTACCTATGTACCAGTGGTAAGCGTTGGGCCTGCTTGTGTTTTAATGTTTGGTTCATCAGTAGGGGTTGCTGCAATAGCAGGTATATTGGGAGGAATAATAGGGCCTCCTTTAGCAGAATATGTTTGTGATAAACTTCCAGATGGATATCATCCTACCATAGGAAATGTTACGTCCATGGGAGTTACAACCATAGTAGTATCGGTTATAATAAAGGTACTTCCTTGGTTTTAGAAAACCAGTCTTTTAGACTGGTTTTCTACTTTATATTAATGTTATGGTATAATATTTCTAAGTTTAAATAGGGAGGGATATATATATTGGGGAATAAGGGTTTTGATTTAGCGGCTATGATAAAGCCAAAGGGATTAAAGTTGGGAGCTACTCTGGGAGTGGTTGCACCTGCTAGTCCAACAACTAAAGAAAAGTTGGAATTAGCCTATAAAAAACTTAAACAATTGGGGTTTAATGTGGTTATGGGAGAAAGCTGCTACGAAAACTATGGTTATCTGGCTGGCTCTGATGAATTAAGGGCTAGGGACTTAAACAATATGTTTAAGAATGAAAAAATCCATGGCATCATATGTTTAAGAGGAGGTTATGGAACTCCTCGAATTCTAGACTTATTGGATTATGAAATGATTAGAAGAAATCCGAAAGTATTTATTGGATATAGCGATATAACTGCTTTACATATTGCTTTTAACCAATTGTCAAACTTAATAACCTTCCATGGCCCTATGGCTGCTTCTGATATGGTGGAAGGGTTTGGGGATTTTTCTAGAGAGAGCCTATTAAACTCCATATTAGATGGAGATTTTCAGCCTAATATAGTGAATCCAACGAAGGATATAAAAACTCTTAACGGAGGAGTGGCAGAAGGGAGAATAATAGGAGGCAATTTATCATTAATAGCTGCTACTATAGGAACTCCCTATGAGATAGATACTAGGGGAAAAATCCTATTGATTGAAGAAATAGGAGAAGAACCTTATTCAGTAGATAGAATGCTTACCCAGTTGATGCTTTCAAAAAAACTAGAGGAGGTTGCAGGAATTATTTTAGGAGATTTTAAAGATTGTGATACTAAAAGTTCTGAATATGACAATACCCTAAACTTAGAACAGGTAATAGATGATATAATAAAGCCCTTAAATAAACCAACCATAACCAATTTAGAAGCAGGCCATTGTGAACCTGTAATAACCATCCCCTTAGGAATAAGGGCAAGGTTGGATGCAGATAAGAAGGAATTGATATTGTTGGAACGGCCTATATTATAATTTAATGAAATATCGGATAATAGGTAAATATGACACCTGATCCGATATTTTATTTTGCTTAAAAAGGAAGGAAAAAAGAATTCTATGTCTAATATAATAGTAAAAGGAAAAGAGGTGGGGATATGCAAAGGGGAAGGTATAGAGTAAAAGTGCTAGTATTAGTAGGGTTAATACTAATGAACACCATATTCATTTCCGCTGAAAAAGCAGTGGAGGAGGATTCTATAGAGGATATTGAGGGTAAATTATTTGATATTTCCGAAGAGGAAAGGGAGATTTTAGGATTGCTATTTACCCAAGTTCAGGAAATTGAAGAATTGGAAAGGCAGAAGGAAAGCATTCAATTGGACATAGAAAATATGAAAAAAGTAATTGAAAACTTAGAGGATAGGATAGAGGAAGAAACTAAAAACTATGAAGATAAGTTGGATATTTTAAAAGAAGTGTTGAGATCCTATCAGAGGATGGGGCCTATTTCTTACATTCAAGTAATATTGGATGCAGATAATATAACCAGTTTACTTAGGAGGGTTAATATATTAAGGGATTTAACTAAGAACACTGGTGAATTATTGGATTTTATTCAACAGATTAGGGATGAGTTGACCGCAGAAAAAATGAATCTGGATGAAAAACTTAATCTTTTACAGGAGAAGGAAGGGGATTTAGCTAAAACCTTAGAGGAAAGAGAGAGCAAAATAAAAGAACTAGAAGCCCATCTGGCATCCTTAAATGAGAACAGACAGTACTATGAAGAACAGCTTGGTATTATATTGAAAATGATTGAAGACTTAACCCTGTTAATTCAAAATGCTACAAAGGAGTTTACTCATATTATAAGAGGTGGGAATTTACCAGAAGAGGAGCTAGAATTGAAACTTAACTTGGAGGGGATAAAGGCCATAATATATGAGGATACATTTAATAAAATACTCCAATCTAATGACAATTTACCCCATATAATAATCCATTTTCATCAAGATCTTATTGAGATGGAGTTTCCAGAGGAAAATTTACTCCTTAAGGGGAATTTTTTAATATTGGATGGACAAACCTTGCAGCTTCAAGTGGAGGAAGGAAATTTCTACGGGTTTTTGCTTAATAGGGGAACCATCGATAGATTCTTTGAAGAAGGATATTTTTTATTAGATATTAGCCCTATATTAGGGAAAAATGGTATAAAATCTATAAAGGTTATGGAGGGATATTTAGAATTGACTGTTGAAATAAATATGTTTTGATTTTGATAGGAGGGTTTCATATGATAGAAGCCAATAATGTGGATTTAGTTTATGGGGATGGGACTAGGGCTTTAAAAAATGTAAATTTACATATTGGAGCAGGGGAAATAGTTTATATTACCGGCCATAGCGGTTCGGGAAAGACCAGTTTATTAAAACTATTAATGGGCATGGAATATCCGACTAAAGGCCATTTAATGGTAATGGGACAAGCTATGAAAAAGGAGGAAAGGCATAATATAAGAAAGCTTAGGAGAAATATAGGACCTGTATTTCAAGAATTTAAACTAATAAGGGGAAGAACTGCCTTTGAAAATATAGTATTGGGAATGAGATTTTTAGATTTTACTCCCAAAGAGATGGAAGAAAACAGCAAGAGGGCTCTGGAAAAGGTTGGTTTAATACATAAAAGGGATTCGTTAGTGGACAACCTTTCTTGGGGAGAAGGTCAAAGGATTGCAATAGCGAGGGCCATTGCCAGAAGGCCCAAATTGATTTTGGCTGATGAACCTACAGGAAATTTAGATATTGACAATGCTTTAAATATTATGGATATTCTTACCTCCCTTAGAGATGAATCAACCACAGTAATAATTACCACCCATGCAACCCATTTAATAAAGGATAAAAAAGAAGGGATTTTTATTCAGATAGAGAGAGGAAATATTGAGTTGGAGAGACGGGAGGAACTGGGATATGAGTAAAAAAATTTATAATTTAGTGTATTTTTTGAAGGAATCCAAGACCTTATTTAAAATAGATTTCTTCTCCAACCTATTTTCTATAATAAGCATTGGATTAATATTTTTTATTCTATCATTAGTTCTTCTAGGGTGGAGGGTTAGCAATTATATTATTGAAATAGTGGAAAGTGAGGCAGAGATAAACGTCTATTTTGACCTTCAGTTAAAAGAGGATGAGATTAAATTTTTAATGGAGGATATTGAAAAAATAGATGGAGTTAGCCATGTAACATTAGTTAGCGAAAAGGAAGCCTATAATAGAATGGCAGAAATATTGGGGAAAGAAGCTCATATTTTAGAATTGTTTGATGAAAATCCTTTTACTCCTTTTATTGAGGTTAAGATCCATATTGAAGAGGTGGATTCCATTTTGGCTAAATTGGAGTTTATAAAAAATATAGATTATATCCGCGACAATAAGAATATTATAGATAGGTTACAGCGAATTTTAATTATATTGAAGGTAATTGGAGTATTGGCCATAGTTGCCATTGGAGTTTCCACTTTAATAGTAGTATCCCATATAATTAGACAAGGGATTTATAATAACAGGGACCAAATTAATACCTTAGAACTATTGGGGGCACCAGATACGTTTATTGGATTTCCCTTTTTATTGGAAGGCCTGTTTCTAACTTTGATAGGTGGGTTAATTGCTTGTCTGCTCCTTAGCTTGACGGTTAATTTGGGTTATTCAAAGCTTTCAACTACACTGACCTTTATGCCTTTACCAACTAAGGATAGACTAATCCTTCCAGTGGGAATATTTATTATAACTATAAGCGGAATTTTAGGAGTACTAGGAAGCTTATTTGGGCTAGCTAAGCATAATGAAAAAAATTAATATTTATTCCTAATAACCAACTAGAATGTAGTTGGTTATTTTTGTGGTATAATATTATAGGCAGGCTAATTTGAAAACATATTTTAAGGGGGCCAAAAAATGCGTTTAGAGATATTTGATTTTATTGATGATACCGTTACTATAGTTGATGGGATGAGAGATTTACTAGAGGATGGAAACAGGGAATTGGAGTATTTTTTTAAGGAGAAATTTTTGGACTTAGACAACATATTAAATGTTAGCTCAAGGGTCAAATCATCCATGAGCTTGAAGGAAAAGATATTTAGGAACAATTTTTATTTAAAATACCAATCGCCTGAGGAACTTGTAGAAAACTTGACGGATTTAATTGGAATTAGGATAGAGTGCAGATTTATTGAAGATGAGGAGCAAGTATATAATAAGCTGTTTAAAATATTTAATAAACTAGGGGAAGAAGGCTATTATTATAATGAGGAAAAGCCCAATATACTTCTCAGATTAGACGGAAAACAACCTAGGCTACAGAAAAACGGTTTTGGCATATATAAGATCGAGGGGAAATATATAAAGGAAAAAAGGACCATAAAATTCGAATTACAGATCAAATCTCTTGTAAACGTATTTTGGGGGGAAGTAGAGCATAAGGTATTATATAAGAACTACAAATATTTGATTACAGAGGAACTTTTTAAGGATATAATGCATTCTTTAAAGGAAAATTTAAGCATGATAGATAGACAGCTTATGATTCTGTATAATCATTTAAAGGATATAGATGAATATAATGTAGATAAAAGAAGGGAACAATTGGAATCTATCCTTTCTAAAATAATATATGAAATCTATTCAGAAAAGACCAAAGAGGAGTTTGGATTTGTTGTAGATTATAGGAAGTCCTGCGATGTAATAGTATCCTATGTTTTAAGGAAAAATGGCTTAAAGGAGGCCCCAGACAAAAGTTACGACGAAGAATTTTTAAAGGTTTTAGAAAGGCTCTATAAAATAAAGGAGAATGAAATATATATAGATAGACTCATAGAGTTTGAAAGGGATATTCAATATGAGGATAGCTTTTGCAAGAAGATTGGAGAAGCTATTTTAGAGATAATCAATAAGGATTTTAAGTGGAATTTATTTTTCAAGATAATATTCCAGCTAGGGGTAGGGAATAATGCAGAGGAGTTTGAAGGATTCCTGAAATTCTTAAGAAATCGCTTTTACAAGAATTTGGAAAATAACCAAACGTTGAACAGTAAGTTTACTAAGGAGGAAAGGGAAGAGATAATAGAATATATAATGGATTTGGTAGCAGATAGTTTCATTAAAAACAGGGAAATAGAGTTTATCAATGATGATAATATAGAATGTATGAATAGAAAGATCAATATTACATTAAATAAGATTATGAATTACGAGACATGGAAGGAAAATATCAAATATTTTACTGATGAGCTAGCTATGAAGTTTGACAATTATAAATAGGCCATGTGATACATGGCCTATTTATATTGTTTAATTAAAATATACAAATTATGGTCCTATTTTTTAAAAACAGGCAGGACTTTGTTAAAATATGTCGAAATATATTTAGGTTAGGAAAACTACTAAATATAATAGTTGACATGCAAAGGAGATGGTAAGTATGGGCAAAATATTTAAAAAAAGAACCAAGAAGATAGGTTTGCAATTTTTGAAAAAGAGGCCTAAGCAAAAACGCACTCGCAAACTTTTCAAATCTAGTAGCATAGGTAATAGGATAAGCATATCTACTATTATTGTTTTGGTATGCATAGTATTCATACAAACTAGCATATCATATATTATTTCAGAAAGGCGGTTAATAAAATCTGCAGAGAATTTACTACTCCATAAGGCTACTGATACGGCAACTATTGTAGATAATCAAATAAGAAGCTATAATAAGAACCTTGAAATTTTGGGTCATTTAAGCAGTATATCTAACCCAAATGTTCCTGTAGAAGAAAAGTTTGAAATATTAAAATCTGAGAAAGAGAGGCTTGGGTTAAGCAGTATTGGGTTGGTAGATTTAGAAGGTAACTTAGTATTAGACTCATTGGTTGAGAGTAATATTAAGGGAACTAAGTATTTTGAAAGGGCTAAACAAGGCGATACATATTTTTCTCAACCGATTAGAAATAGTTTCACTGGCAAAAATGAAGTAGTTATCTCATCGCCTTTAGTATATAATGGTGAAATTGTAGGCGTTATACTTGGTTACAAGAGTGCAGATGAGCTTTATGGCATTGTAGAAAATATAGTAATTGGTGAGACGGGCGTTGCTTATATACTAAACGAAGTAGTGGATATAATTGCTCATCCTACTATAATAGGTAGCAGCACTGAAAATGCAGACTATTACCATGCACCCATCAACTTTTCAGCTTTAGAACAACGGATAGATGAGTCTTCTAAAGTAGAAATAGATGAAATATATGGCAATATCCGTAAAGGTCAAAATGGAAGCGGAAAGTATGTTAGCGAAGGTAAATCAATTCATATAGGATATGCTCCAATTAAATCAAAAAATTGGACTTTAGTTGTTACCATTGATGAGGCTGAAGTTTTGAAGGAATTAGATTCTTTGAAAAATTTAACTGTAATTATATTGGCATTCGCTATTATATTGGGTTCTGTTTTCGCATTAATAATTAGTAAAAGTATTACGAAACCTATTAATTTGGTAACAGATTATTGTAATAAACTATCTGAGCTAGATTTAAGCTCTAATATAAGTGAAAAGGCTTTAAAACGTAAAGATGAATTAGGTAAAATGGCCTCCTCCATTCAAATTGTAGTAGATAATCTACGGAATATAGTTAAAGAGATAAGGGATTCTTCTATCCAGGTTGCATCATCTTCTGAAGAGTTGGCAGCTATATCTGAAGAATCTACTGCTGCTGCAACAAGTATTGCTGAAAATAGCAATGATATTGCTGAGAATTCTCAAAAGCAGTTAGAAGAGATATTAAACATTAGCTCCTCTATAAATGAAATATCAACGCAAATGAATTATGTATCCAATCAGATTCATGATGCAGAAAGCAATAGTAAGAATGTATTTGAAAAAACAAACTTAGGAAAAGAAAAAATAGATGATGTAATAACTCAGATGGCTAATATAGAAAATAGTACCCATAGCGTTAAAATATCATTGAACGATATTACATTGAGTTCTAGCAAGATGAACCAAATGTTAGAAATCATCGAAAGTATTGCTGAACAAACTAATTTATTAGCTCTAAATGCAGCTATAGAGGCAGCCCGTGCAGGGGAATATGGAAGAGGTTTTGCTGTAGTAGCTGATGAGATTAGAAAATTGGCGGAAGAAACTAGAAAGTCTACTGAAGAAATATATGGTATAATTGAAAGTAACAACCAATTAATAGAAGAGGCCAATAAGAAGATGGATTTAAATAGTGAAGAAGTTGAAGCTGGAGTAATAGGTGTTAATGAAGCTAAAAAAGCATTTGATGAAATAGCTAGTTCTATACTTCAAATAGCTGTTAGTATAAAAGAAGTTGCTGCAGCAGTTAGTAATGTAGAAGGGCACATGACGTCTTTGACAGAGTCTTCTGGTACTATAGAGAATATGAGTAAGAATATATCAGCTCAAATTCAAAATGCATCTGGAGCTTCTCAAGAACAGATGGCATCTATGGAAGAGATTGCATCTTCTACAGAAAACTTAGCTAGTCTAGCAGAAGGATTAGAAGCATTAGTTCAAAATATAAAATTATAGAAAGAAGAGTTCCCCTATCATTTCCAAGTATGGGGGAACTCTTTCATTTGTGCAAGTTCTACATATATTTTCTTCCAAGTCAGTATTATAATATAATAGAAAATTCTTGCTTTTCAATTTATAAGGGGTGATATAATGAGCTCAATTGCATTGAAAGGGGATATAGTTTTTACTCCAAATAAGGATGCCTTTAAAACCTATAAAGATCATTATCTTGTTGTAGAGGATGGTAAGGTAGTAGGTATATTTAAAGAATTGAAAGAAGAATATAAAAACTACCCTGTCAAAGAATATACGGATAAGTTGATTATACCGGGATTTGTGGATATACATCTTCATGCACCTCAATATCCTAATTTGGGCTTAGGCTTGGATAAGGAACTTATCCCTTGGTTAAATACCTATACATTCCCAGAAGAAGCCAAGTATAATGATTTAGAGTATGCAGAAAAAGTTTATAGAAGGCTTATTTATGATTTGTGGAGAAAGGGAACTACTAGCTCGATAGTATACAGCAGCATTCATAAGGAAGGTACTAAACTGTTAATGGACTTATTTATTGATTCAAATTTAAGGGCATATGTAGGAAAGGTCAATATGGATAGAAATACAATCCCCGAACTGTCTGAAGATACGGAAAAGTCATTGGAGGATACGGAGGAAATAATAAAGGAATATAATGATAAATCTTCCCTAGTAAAACCTATAATTACTCCCAGATTTGTGCCTAGTTGTACTGAAAAACTGATGAAAGGGTTAGGGGATTTAGCTATTAGGTACGATATTCCTGTTCAGTCCCATCTAAGCGAAAATACTGATGAGGTAGAATGGGTTAAAAGTTTACATCCAGAGTTTAAGGATTATGCTTCCGTTTACAATGCCTATAATCTATTTGGACAGACAAAGACAATAATGGCCCACTGTATATATAATACGGAGAATGAGTTGGATCTAATGGAAAAGAACCAAGTCTATGCTGCTCACTGTCCTCATTCTAACTACAATCTATCTAGTGGAATTATGCCTGTAAGAAAATTCTTGGATAAAGGGATACCTGTAGGTTTAGGTTCTGATGTTTCTGGTGGACATAGTTTAAGCATGCCAAGTGTTATGGTTGCAGCCATTCAAGCTTCTAAGATGAAATGGTTGGAAACCAATAAGGAATTAAAACCTCTTACTAGCTCTGAAGCCTTTTTCCTAGCTACTAAGGGTGGAGGTAGTTTCTTTGGTAAGGTTGGTAGTTTTGAGGAAGGTTATGCTCTGGATGCATTAGTGATTGATGATTCTGATCTTGGTCATATGGATGGACTATCTCTTGAAGATAGATTACAAAGATTCATTTATATAGGCGATGATAGAAATATTGTAGAAAGATATGTGGATGGAAAAAGGGTAGAAAAGCCTATGTAGACAGAGTATTCCTACTATGATATAATTTTTGAAAAGAATAGTAAAAGGTAGGTATACTATGTCTAGAAAAAATGGTATCAGTATAGAGGATATGCTGGGATTAGAGGTAATGAAAAATTGTAAGATGATTGCAGGGTTTAAGGGTATTAAAAATACCATAACTAGGGTTAATATTATGGCAGACCCAGATATATTCGATTGGGTACAGCCAGGTGAATTCTTATTAACTACAGCTTATTTTTTCAAAAAGGACGATATAAAAGCTCAGAAAAGATTGATTAAAGAAGCCTCCGATAAGAAATTAGCAGGTATAGGCATAAAAATTCTACCCTATCTAGATGCTCTTCCAAATGAAGTAATCAATTATGCAGAAAGACTAAACTTTCCTATAATAGATATTCACTATTCAATCCCCTTATCAGATGTAATGATGGAAATATTTAAGGAAATATTTAACAAACAAGCTTCCTTGCTGGAAAGGATAGAAAGGGTTCATGAACGATTTATGGAAGTAATGTTAGAAGGTCAGGGGATAGGTCAAGTAGTGCAAGTAGTTCATGAAAATGTTAGAAATCCGGTAGTTTTAAATTTAAAACATTCTAATGAGATTTTTACCCAATTCGATGATTTAGATGATGGGATTGTTGAAGAACTTCTAGAGGATATGAAAGGCTTTTATGGCTCCAAAGATGGTAGAAGTGAATTGAAAAAATTAGATGAGGATAGGATTTTAATAAGCGGTAAATTTGTCACTAGAATGGTGATGCCCATTGTACTTAAGAATAACGTTTATGGGCATATATTCACTTGGTCAATAAGCTCCCCTTTAGGGGGCTTTGACTTATCAATTATAGAATCTGCTTCTACCACTATAGCTTTGGCAGTATTACAGGAATTGTCCGTTAGAGAAGTGGAAATCAGATATAGGTCTGAATTTTTTGAGGATTTAATTTCTGCAGATTCTAAGAGAAAAAGGAAAGCCTTAGAGAGGGCTCACTATTTCAATTTGCTCCCTAATGATTACTATGTAACAGAGGTAATGAGCTTTAAATTACAATTTGATGATGAAGATGATGAATACTATTTTGAGTACTTAAAGGATTATGTTAATAGCGTAGTGATGATGGCAGAAGAGATAATGGATTATTTGAATTTAAAGGGAATAGTTTCTACTAAATTAAATGGAATTCAGATACTATTAGGTTTTAGCGAGTTATGCCATGTAGAGGAAAGAATTAAGAATTTTAATAAAAGACTCCATAATGCATTGAAGGAAAGATACAAGAATATGGAGATAAGAATAGGAGTAGGTAGAGCATATAAGGGCTTGGATAAGGTGAACAAAAGTTTTTCTGATGCACTGAAGGCTATAAGAACAGGGAAGGCCCTTACTAGTAAGGAGATTATTACATTTAATGAGCTGGGCATTTTCAAAATATTATGTCAGGATTTTTTAACGGATGAATTGGAGGATTTCTACAATACTACGCTGAAACCGCTTGTAGATTATGATGAAAAGAAATCTACCGAATTGGTAAAAACTCTTGAAGCCTATTTTAAGTTTAATGGTAACTTAACCCGCATGTCCGAATACCTTTACACCCATTACAATACCATATTATATAGGGTAAATAGAATAAAAGAAATTACAGGAATGGACTTAGAGGATCCAAGTGATAGGCTAAATTTGGAAATAGCCTTGAAGATTAGAGAATTACTATAGGCAATTCATAGTACACAATTCACGGTTGTTAGGGTCTAGTTATTGGGCCTTTATAGTGACCTTCGGTTGGCGAAGAGACCCAATAGCGAGACCCTTAATTAATGGTGCATTGAAAAAACTACTCTTCCACAAGTGCTACTGCTCTTATTGGCGAGCCAGAGCCGTCTCTTATTTTTAAAGGTAGTCCGAAGTATAAGAATCTTTTGTTTACAAGCTTATCTAGATTGCAAAGGTTTTCCGTATTCGTTATATTATATTCACCGCAAACTAAATGACCTGAGAATCTAATGTCGTCTGGAGTTAAATCTATGGCAGGAGCGTCTACTCCAATGTTTACTACACCTTTTTCTGCTAGCCATTTAGCTCCTTCATAGCTTAGGCCCGTATATTCCGTTTGGAATTTATCAGTTCCGAAGGTTCTGTCATGATGGCCTGTATAAAGTAGCACTATATCTCCCTTCATAATCTTTTGTCCCGACCTTCTTTCAGCTTCTTCTAAATCTTTTGGTTCTATGTAATTAGGATATCTTACGTGGCTTACATCGAGACATATAGCACTACCCCAAAAATATTCTAAGGGCATTTTGTCGATAGTAGGACCTCCAGGTTTAAATTCTGACACTCCATCGCTATGGGTTCCACAGTGTTCCGATATTAATAGGTTTCTAGCAGAAAAGCCTACTGTTGGGCTTCCAGTCATCTTCATATTTTCTTCATGGGTCATATTGGTCATTATAAAGGTTCTTTGGTGCATTGGAAATATGGACATGCCTTCATAGATTTCTTGGGATAGATCTATTAGTTTTAGACTCATATTTACTCTTTCCTCCTTCCATTCATTATAGTGTTATGTAAATTATATACTCTTATCGTAAAAAAATAATATATATAAAGTCCACAAAATTATTAAAAGTTATAACAAAATATAGGTTTGACTTATTAGTTTATAAATATTTTTTATAGGATATCTACAAGGTTTATTTTAAAATAATATGCTAACATACTTACAAAGAATTTAAAAATCATTGTAAAAAATGAATTTTGCAAATATTTACATAAGTAATAATAGTTGGTTGTATTTTATTTTATGATAAATAATGCGGACAACCTTTTAAATTTCACCTAGATTGTTTAATAATAAACAATCAAATATTTAACATTGCTATTACAGCATACCAGCAAACGTTCCCAACAATTTAGCTAAAATTGGTACAACTTCCCTTTTTATAGGTATAGACAATGCTTATAATAGGGAATCAAGCCAATTAAATATAAAAATCTATTTATCTTAGTTATTGGGCCTAATAACTAGTAAAGATTAGAGAAAGCAAGGGGTGATACTAATAGCTTGATTTATTTAACTACTGGATATGCAAGCTGGGAAATATAGATGAAAATATCATATTAGTGTTCAACCAAAAAATGAGAGGTGAAAATAATTGGAAAATAAAGTTGTTGATAAATCACAATTAGGGTTACTTTATGATGTGCATGATAAACCTGGGTTTTTTACTTCTATTATTTTAGGATTCCAAAATATTTTAACATCTTTTGGTGGTATTGTTGCAGTGCCTTTGATTATTGCAGGAATTGCAGGATGCAATGTTGTTGAGACAGCTTTTTTAATATCAGCAGGATTACTTGCATCTGGTATTACATCTATAATACAATCAGCAGGAATTGGACCAAAAAAATTCCGTATTGGTGTAGGACTTCCAACAGTTATGGGAACAGATTTTGGATTTGTGCCACCTGCTAATATAGTTATCAATACTATGGGAGGAGGATTACCAGCTTATTTTGGTGCAACAGTATTAGGAGCAATATTTGAATTTATCCTAAGCTTCTTTGTAAAACCTTTGATGAAAATATTTACACCAACAGTAACAGGTACTGTTATCTCACTTATGGGAATGTCTATGATGCCAGTAGCTTTTGACTGGGTTGCTGGTGGGGTAGGTAATCCAAACTATGGAGATGTGAAATATTTGCTAGTTGCTGTAATTGTATTTGTTCTAGTATTATTATTAAACCTTTATGGAAAAGGAATGATCAGTACAGCTGCTGTTTTAATTGGGATTGTAATAGGATATATAATTTGTATTCCGATGGGGCTTGTTGATTTCTCACAAGTAGCAGAAGCTGACTGGATTCAATTACCTAAAATACTGCCCTTTGGAATTAATTTTGAACTTAAATATGTTGTTCCATTCCTAGCAGGATATTTGGTTACAATTATAGAAACCGTAGGGGTTATGGAGACACTTGGTCAAGTTACAGGAACTAGTATGACAGATGAAGATATGGTTGCAGGTGTTAGAGCTGATGCAGTGGGTTCTTTCCTAAGTCCATTTATTGGTTCAGGTCCAGTGCAATCCTTTAGCCAAAATGTAGGGTTAATCCCACTTACTAAATGTGCATCAAAACATATAGGTATTGTTACGGGTTTATTACTAATTTTCATGAGTCTTTGCCCTAAATTTTCAACAATTATATCTATCATGCCTTCATGTGTTCTTGGTGGTGCTAGTATATTAATGTTTGGTACAATTACAGTTTCAGGTGTTAAAACTTTGTTACAAGTTGAACTTAATAATAGAAACATATTAATTATTGCAAGTGCTTTAGGAATAGGATTAGGGGTTACTTTTAGACCTGAAGTTGTTGAGCAACTTCCTGGAATTCTAGGTAGTTTATTTGGCTCAGGAATTTCAGCTGGTACAATTGTAGCTTTATTGCTTAGCTTGGTATTAAAAGAAAGTCCTCAACATACAGTAAGTGAAATTATAGATTAAGATACAAAACGGAACTTTTAGAACTTAACAAAGTGAAATGGTTTAAGAATTAGTTTATCTTGAAAGAAAATTTCTAAGTAGTTTGTGACAAGTTGAATACTTCATCTTTCTAGGGAAGCTATTTATTAGATGGATTGTGAATAAATTAATAATAGACTTAAAATAGATATCATTAAAAACTTACAAAAAATTAATTTAAATGTATAAATAGAAAATACATTTTTATCAAACATCAACAAGGTATATTTTTTTTCTCCATGATAATATATTACTGGGAAATAAAAAAATAATAGGAGGGATATATTGTGGTATATGATGTAATTATTAAAAATGCCAGGATTCCACAAGGAGATGATACCGTTATCACCAATATACTGGTAAAAGACGAAAAGATTGCTGGATTTTTAGACAATGTGGTTGGCATAGAAGCTAAAGAGGTCATAGATGCTAACGGTCACTTAACACTACCTGGTTGTATAGATTCTCATACTCATTTCATGTATCAGGGGTTCCCACATAGGGAGAATTTCCTAACTGGTTCGGCTGCAGCAGCAAGAGGCGGTATTACAACTGTTATAGATATGCCTTGTTGCTCCGTTCCATCGGCTAGAAGTGTTGAACAGTTGAAGTTGAAAATCGAATTAGTAGAACCTCAAGCCCTAGTAGATTATGCTATGTGGGGAGGAGTAACTGGAGAAGACGTAAGAGAAGGTTGGTTACACAATGTAAAAGAGCAGGCAGATTTTGGAGCCGTAGCTTTTAAAGTATATATGACACCTTCCGTTCCAACTTATCCGAGGGTTTCTGATCCGGAAATGTATGAAGCCTTTAAAGCTGTAGCAGAAACTGGGCTTCCAATAGGAATTCATGCTGAAAACTTTGCTATGTGTGACTATTTTGTAAAGAAATTCCAAAGGGAAGGTAGAATGGACGGACCTGCTTGGGCAGAAGCTAGAATGGAACTAGCGGAAAAGGTTGCCATTCAATTAGGTATTAGCTTTGCTGAGGATACAGGTGCTAGACTTCATATAGTCCACATGAGTACAGGAATTGGAGCTAAATTGGTAGGAGAAGCTAAAGCTAGAGGATTGAATGTAACTAGTGAAACTTGTCCTCATTATCTAACATTAAATTATCAAGAAGCTATGACTAAGTACGGTCCATTAGCTAAAATTGCTCCACCTTTAAGGGAAAAGAAGGATAACGAAATGCTATGGGAAGGCTTAAATAATGGAAGCGTAGATTTTATAGCTACTGACCATGCTCCTTATGAAATAGAAAGTGAAAAGCATAAGAAGGGCATGAACATCTGGACTGCTTTCCCCGGGATACCAGGAGTAGAAACTATGGTGCCAATTATAGTTAGTGAAGGATATAACAAGGGAAGAATTTCCTTGTCCAAGATGGTGGATATATTAAGTACTAATGCAGCTAAGCACTACGGATTATATCCAAAGAAGGGTGCAATGCATATTGGTTCAGATGCTGACTTTACCATCATAGATTTAGAAAAAAGATGGACTATCGACCTTAAAGACCAAGCTTCCATGTGTGGGTATACACCATTAGAAGGAATGGAGTTAAAAGGAAAGGTAGTTAAGACCATAGTTAGAGGTCATTTGGTATTTGAAGATGTGGAAGGCAGCACCTTGAAGGATTTAAGCGACGAAGAATTACAAAGAATTGTTCACAAGTATCCTGAAGGCGTAGAAGAAAGATATTCAGAAATATTTAAAGAGTTTCCAAATCTACACAGCCAAGAATATGAAAAGAGCTATAGGAAAGAACATCCTGAATTGATAGATCAACATATTAGAGGAATTAAAGGCATTAAGGTTAGACCAGGATTTGGGAAATTTGTTAAGAGACAAAGCATTCAAGTTCTACCAAGAACTATAACCTATTAATAAATAAAATTTGTAAATAATAAAGGAGGAAGAATTATGCCAAGACATGGTATACTAATAATTGATATGTTAAACGATTTTGCTCATCCAGATGGAGTATTATATTGCCCAACCAATAGGACTATAATTCCTACATTACAAAAGCTTATGAACTGGGTTAGGGAGAGAAATGCCCAAGGCAAGGATGACATACAACTAATTCACATACAAGAAGCTCATAGGGAAAATGATGCTGATTTTAAAGTTAGACCAGTTCATGCTGTAAAAGGGACTTGGGGTTCAGAATTTATAGATGAGCTTAAACCAGAAAAAGGTGAATATATAGTTCAAAAGAGAAGGCACAGCGCTTTTGCCCATACAGACTTAGACTTGTACCTAAGAGAGGAAAAGATAGATACAGTAGTAGTTACTGGAACCTGGACAAATGTATGCGTTAGAAGTTCTGCATCAGATGCTTTATACTATGCATATAAAGTTATTACTTTAAGCGATGCTTGTGCATCAAAAACTGAAGAAATGCACCAAGCTGGACTTAAAGACCTAAGCATATTCTCGAAGGTTATGACCGTAGACGAGTATATAGATGCTTGGGAAAAAGGCCTAGACCCATGGGAAGGCGGCGGCGATCCAGAGAATAAAGTAGAATAGTTTAGACAATGGATAATTGACAATTTTAGACAGTTGACAGTGTGAAACGGATAATTATTAAAGTTTAACTCTTTAGTCTAAAGAGTGATTTGAGGTTGCTGTAAAAATCCGAAAACTAGGGCTAGGTAATTGTCAACTGTCAATTGTCAATTGAAGAAAGGTTGTTTGATATGAAGAAGATAGTAGTTGGAATATCAGGTGGAAGCGGATCAATTTATGCAGTATCCCTATTAAAAGCCCTTCAACAATTGAATATAGAAACTCACTTGGTGGTAAGTACCATGGGGGAGTTCGTTACTCAGCATGAATGTGGAATAGATTTACATGAATTAAAGAAGATGGCTACCTATTTCCATGACAACAAGAATTTTGCTGCACCAATAGCTAGCGGTTCCTTTAAGGTAGATGGCATGGTAGTTGTGCCTTGTTCTATGAAAACCCTATCATCTATTGCTAATGGTTTTACAGACAGCCTCCTTACTAGAGCTTGTGATGTGATCATTAAGGAAAAAAGGAAACTGGTTTTAGTGCCAAGAGAGACCCCTTTAAGCCCTATTCATTTAGAAAACATGTTAAAGTTATCAAGAATAGGAGTTACCATATTTCCTCCTAGCCCTGGATTTTATAATCATCCGGAGACTATCGAGGATATTGTTATAAATATGACTGGAAGGATACTGGATTCATTAGGCATAGACAACAATCTGGTTAAGAGGTGGAAAGGACTGTAGAAGGGAGGGGATTTATTGGAAAGACAAATGCTCAGATATACCTTGGAAAGGCTAGATCAGATGGGAGAGATTCTAGTCTGTGAAAGGGAAGTAGACCCCATATATGAATTGGGCGGAGTTTTAAAGTATTTTAGGAATAAAAAGCCCATACTATTCCCCAAAATTAAAAATAGCACCGTCAGAGGAATAGGAGGCCTTTATGGAAATAGGGAAATAATGTATAAGCTATTACACATGGAACATGACAATAGGCTATTTAAATTCATGGAGGCCATAGCTAATCCTAAACCCTATAAGATAGTTGATAAAGGTCCTATAAAGGAGAATATAATTACAAGAAATATCGACTTATCAAGGCTGTTCCCTATACCTAAGTATCAGGAAAAAGACTCATCTAGTTTTATTACAGCGGGAGTAATGGTGGTAAAGGATCCAGAAACTAAAAAGTACTTTACTTCCATAAGGCGACTACAGGTAAATGGAGGCAATCAACTTTCTGCTTTAATAGCTTCTCCAAAGTTAACTAACGATTTCCTCCAACTGGAAAAGGAAAATAAGCCTTTGGAAGTGGCTATAGTTCTCGGATATGATGCCTTTTTCTTGATGGCTAGTCAGGTTAGTTCGGAAAGCTACGGAGTGGACAAATTTGAGATTGATAGTGCTTTAAGAGGAGAACCTTTAGAACTAGTGCATTGTGAGACAGTAGATTTATTGGTGCCAGCTCATTGTGAAATAGTACTTGAAGGGAAATTAGTACCAGGAAGAAGGGAATTGGAAGGTCCCTTTGGTGAACTAATGGGATATTATGGCGGGGTGGCTCCTCATCCAATCATTGAAATAACTGGAGTTATGTATAGAAATGATCCCATATTCCAAATTGCATTTCCATGTAGAGAGGAACACCTGTCTAATGGCCTTATAAGGGAAGTGGAATTATATAATTACTTGAAGAATCAGGTCGATGTAATAGATGTAAATGTTACAGAAGGAGGGGGCTATCGATTTAACGCTTTTGCCTCCATAAATAAGAAGAAAGATGGAGATGGGAAATCAGCAATTTTAGCAGCACTAGGCTCTAATAAAGACTTAAAACAGGTAGTAATAGTAGATGGAGATGTAGATATATTCGATTTACAAGATATAGAATGGGCTATTACTACAAGAGCACAAGCTAGTCAGGATTTTGTTATAGTGCCTGGAGCATTAGGTTCATCTTTAGAACCATCCCATGATTTAAGAGGTGTAACGGATAAAGTGGGAATTGACGCTACCAAGCCTTTAGGAGAAGTGGCTGAAAGATTTGAGAGAGCTAGAATTCCGGGTTATGAGGACATAGACATCAGAAAGTATTTTCCAAAATTGGTATAGAGAAGGTGAGTTAAAATGAAGGAAGCAATTGGAATGGTAGAAACCAGATCTTTAATTGGGGCCATCCAAGCAGCAGATGCTATGACGAAGGCTGCTAATGTAAAAATATTGGACTTCCATTTTGTAGGTTCTGGATTAGTGGCTGTTGTTGTAACAGGAGATGTAGCTGCGGTTAAGGCAGCCGTTGAAAGCGGAAAGGAAGAAGCAGCCAAAGTAGCTGAAGTGGTTTCCACAAACGTAATTCCTAGACCTCATGACGAAGTGGATAAAATATTTTAACATGGTGGTGAAATATTATGGTTAATCCATTAGCTAGGGTTGTTATGAGCAACCTTACTAAAAACAAGGAAGATTCAACACCTTATAGGGAACAGGGTAGTTTTGGGAATTTAAGTAGTAGAGAGGTTGAGTTATTGAAGGACCTTATTAAGGGAAATAAACAAGTTGAAAATTACACCGGTAAAGGAAATGTGGTTACTTTAGACCAGGCAGTAGATATGGTAAAGAAGAACCTTTAGTAAAGGGGGTTTTAAGAAATGCAAATGGCTGTAGGACTTATTGAAGCATTAGGACTTACTACTGCTGTTTCAGCCTTAGATGCGGCTAGCAAAGCTGCTGATGTAACCTTAATAGGGTTTGAGAAGGTAATCGGTGTAGGAAAAGCAGTAGGGGTAAATATACAAATTGCTGGAGAAGTAGCTGCTGTGAAAGCTGCCGTTGCTGCAGGGGTGGAAGCAGGAAACAGAGTAGGAACTGTAATTGCTAGCCATGTAATACCAAGGCCTCATGATGAGGTGGATAAGTTGCTGGAAAAGTTTTCCCGTAATTTAAAGGGAAACAATAAAGAAATAGAAAAGCAAGGAAAAGAGCAAAAAGAAAAGGACAAAAATAAAAATAAAAAATCAAATAAGGAGGAATAATTATGAGTCAAGCATTAGGTTTAATTGAAACAAAAGGTTTGGTGGGTTCCATTGAGGCAGCAGATGCAATGGTAAAGGCTGCTAATGTTACTTTAATAGCTTATGAGAAAATAGGTTTTGGACTTGTAACAGTAATGGTTAGAGGGGATGTAGGTGCTGTTAAAGCAGCAGTTGAAGCAGGAGCAGAAGCAGCTAGAGCTGTTGGAGAATTACATTCAGTTCATGTAATACCAAGACCCCATTCAGAAGTTGAAAGGGTTATATTGAAGCAATACGAATAATCCCATTGGGGTGTATTAAATGGTGAAAAACAAAATTACCTTAAATGTATTGGCGGACATTAGTAGAAGGATTGGCGGAGAAAGTTATGCTAAGAATAAGGAACAGGTATTAATAGTTTTTACTGGCTCCAATATTGATTTGGAAGGGAAAATCGAAGAATTAAAAAGGTTTAAAGAAAAAGGAATAGATTTTTCCTTGGCATTTTCCTTTATGGGTGAAAGGATTCTAGATGTGGATTATATCATAAATAATTTGAAGCCCATAAAGGTATATAGGGAAGAGGACATATTCCAATTGGAGGATATTGTAAACAGCCATTCTTCCGTAATTGGAGTCAACATTACCATGAACACCCTTTCCAAGGTAACTTTAGGCATGGTAGATAGCTTTATATCCAACGTTATATGGACTTTCCTATATAAAGAAAAGCCAGTATATTTAGATTTTACTTCCGTAAGAAGTTATCTTGGAAGCCCATCTAATAACAAGGTAATTAGGGATTTAATCGAGGAAAGAATAGATAAAATTAAAAGGATGGGAGCTGTAGAAATAAATACACAGGACCATGGGAAAAAATTACTTAATAAAAATTTATCCCAACCTGATTACAAAGTAGAAGATAAACAGTATAATAAAGTTATTACTGAAAAGGATTTGTTAAACCATAATTCCAAAGCTCCTTTAGTAATAAGAAAGGGTACCATAATAACCCCTTTAGCTAAAGATAAGGCTAAGGAATTGGGAATTAGATTAGAGATGGAAAAATAGAGGGAGGGTTATAAATGCATTTAGGAAAGGTTATAGGAACGGTGGTAGCAACAAGGAAGGATGAAAACTTAATAGGTACTAAGCTCATGATTACCCAACCTCTTAGTATGGACCTAAAACCAATAGGTGAACCCATAATTGCTGTAGATACGGTGGGGGCAGGGATAGGAGAGGTAGTTCTTTATGTAAAAGGCACTGCTTCGAGAATAGCGGCTAGAAAGATGGACTCCCCCATCGACTGTGCCATAGTAGGAATAGTAGATGATATTACAATTGACAATTGACAATGCACAGTTGACAATTATGGGCAACCTGCGGTTGCCTAAGTGGCGCAAAAGCTAAACCTAAATTATTGTCAATTGTCCATTGAAGAAAGAGGGGAGGTTTTAGATTGGATTCTAAGTATACGAAGATGGCAATGGAGTATAGGAATTTAATAGATGTACTAATGGGCGATAAAGATTATGCAGATATAGTCCTATACAATGGAAAGATAATAAATGTAATTACTAGAGAAATATACGAAGGAGACATTGCCATTAAAGGGAAATACATTCTTTTAGTAGGAGATTGTAAAAAGTTAATTGGACCTGATACTTTAGTTATAGATATGGAAGGCAAGTATTTATCACCTGGTTTCATAGATTCCCATATGCATTTTGAATCAAGCATGCTTACCATTACTGAATTTTCCAGGCTATCTATTCCATCAGGAACTACCACTTTAGTTGCAGATCCCCACGAAATAGGGAATGCCTTAGGTCCTGTAGGAATGAAGGCGATGGCCGATGAGATAGATTCGGTGCCAAATAAGGTTTATTTAGTGGTGCCAGCTTTAACTCCTGACTGTCCAGATTTAGAGACGGCAGGGTATGATACAAATTCTAAGGATATGGAAGATTTGCTTAACTATAAACACATAATTGGTATAGGAGAATTGCAAGGGTTTAGCAATGCAAAACATGTATATAGGAATACTCCAGAAATAATTACAGACCTATTGGCGTCAACCATGTATGCTAAATCTAAGAACATGGTAGTGGATGGGAATGCACCAGAATTATTTGGAGCGGAATTAGCCGCACATATAATTTCAACTGGAGGCAAGTGTTCCTGCCATGAAACAACAACAAAAGAAGAGGCGGTGGAAAAACTTCGCCAGGGAGTTTATCTATTCATGAGAGAAGGATCTACTCAGAGGAATATGGCCGAATGTATTAGAGCTGTTACGGAAGAAAATATGGATTCCAGAAGATGTATACTAGCTTCCGACGATATGGTGGCAGCAGATTTAGAAACTTCAGGTCATATGAATGATATAGTTAGAAGGACTATAAAAGAAGGAGTAAATCCAGTAGAGGCAATACAGATGGTTACCATAAATCCAGCTACTTACTTTGGATTGGAAGATATAGGTGTATTAGCCCCAGGCAAGATAGCAGACATAGCTGTTATAAGCGATTTAGAAGAAATGGTAGTAGATGCAGTATTTATAGATGGAAAGCTTGTAGCGTCAAAAGGGGAATTGCTAATAGACTTACCATCTTATACTTATCCTGATGAAGTTAAGAATTCAGTTAAAATTAAGCCTATATCTGAAAGAGATTTGGAAATAAGGGCAGAAGGTACTACTGCAAGAGTAAGGTGTATAGAGCTTATTCCAGATCAAAATTTAACTGGCAAAGCTGAAGAAACTGTAAGGGTTTACAATGGAGTGGCTCAACCAGATGTTACTACTGATACTTTAGAAATAGCTTGTATTGAGAGGTACGGTAGGACTGGCAATATTGGGAAGGCTTTTGTAAAGGGTTTTGGAATGAAGAGTGGGGCTTTTGCTGAATCTGTAGCTCATGATACCCATAATATCTTAGTAGTAGGTACAAATATTAGAGATATGACCTTAGCAGTAAACAGGGTTATAGAGCTGGGAGGAGGCATTGCTATAGCCAATAATGGAAGGATTTTGTCCGATATGAGGCTTCCAGTTGGTGGATTAATAACTGATGAATTAAGTGGTCATGAGGTGAGCCAAAAAATTGCTGAACTAGAAAGGATAGCAAGAGAGGATCTAGGATGTAAAGTCCATGCGCCATTTATGCATCTATCCTTCTTATCCCTATCCACATCACCTACATGGAAAATCACCGACAAAGGCCTTGTAGACGTAAATAACTTCAAAATCCTTTCGCCAACAATTTAGGCAATTCACAGTACACGATGCACAGTTTTAATCAATTCACAATTTGCGATGCACTTAAGTCTAGCTTTGGGGTTTCCATAGCGGTCTTTCGTAGTTTAAAAGTCCTAAGGGCTAGCCCCTAATAATCGTGAGTTGTGAGTTGAGAACTGTGCATTGTCAAACATTGTGAATTGTGCATTGGAAAAGGAAAGGAGGGTAGCGATTAGCAATTATATTATTAATAATTATATAAAGGGGGATTGTTATGTCAGACAAAACTCTAGGTAATGATGGTTTTTTAGAAAGAAAATTTAAGTTACGGGAAAACAATACTGATGCTAGAACAGAGATTTTAGCGGGTATTACCACCTTTATGACCATGGCTTATATATTAATGGTCAATCCAGGAATGTTATCAGAAACAGGAATGGATTGGGGAGGAGTATTTACAGCTACAGCTTTATCTGCAGCAATTGCAACTCTTATGATGGGACTACTTGCTAACTATCCATTTGCATTGGCTCCAGGTATGGGTCTTAACGCTTTCTTCACCTATACGGTAGTGAAGGGAATGGGTCATACTTGGCAATTTGCCTTAACAGCAGTATTTTTGGAAGGGATTATATTCATACTTTTATCATTTTTCCAAGTAAGAGAGGCCATATTTAATGCCATACCAATTAACCTGAAAAAAGGTGTATCGGTAGGTATAGGATTGTTTATTGCACTAATAGGTTTTGTTAATGCAGGTATAGTTCAAACTGGAGATGGAACTATTTTGGGATTAGGAAATCTTGTTTCAAGAGGTCCAATTTTAGCATTAATAGGCTTAATAATAATGGGAGTATTGTTAGCTAAGAATGTTAAGGGGGCATTATTGATAGGCATTATTGTTACTACCATAATAGGTATACCTCTTGGAATTACACCTATGCCTGAAGGATTTTTCACACTACCTCCTTCTGTAAGAAATGTAGCCTTCCAATTTGAATGGGCCAATATATTTTCAATGGACATGCTAGTAGTAATGTTTACCTTCCTGTTTGTAGACGTATTCGATACTGTAGGAACCTTAGTAGGAGTTGCATCCAAAGCTAATATGCTAGATGAAAAAGGGCAACTTCCAAGGGTTAGTCAAGCTTTACTTTCAGATGCTGTGGGTACAGTTGCAGGGTCTTGCTTAGGAACTAGTACAGTTACTACATATGTAGAATCAGCTTCTGGTGTTGCTGATGGAGGCAGAACCGGGTTAACTGCAGTGTCTACAGCAGTAATGTTCTTATTGGCATTATTCTTCTCACCACTTTTTGCTATAATACCAAGTCAAGCAACTGCTCCAGCATTAATTCTAGTAGGATTATTCATGATGAGCCCAATTAAGGAAATCGATTTAGATGACTTTACCGAAGCTATACCAGCCTTTTTAACTATTGTAATGATGCCTTTTGCTTACAGTATTGCTGAAGGTATCGTATTTGGTATGGTTTCCTATGTAGTATTAAAGCTTATAACCGGAAGATATAAGGATATATCTTTAATAATGTATATACTAGCAGCTTTATTCATATTGAAGTATATATTCCTATAATTAATATAAATGCTTAAAGCTGCCTCCCGCTGGAGGCGGCTTTTTTAAAAAAAGCTGGGAAGGAGGTTAAAGCATGTATGCACATAAAGGAAAATCCCTAGATGAAGTAATAAGGTTATTAGATCAGTATAAGGAAAAAGGCAAATTAATTGCAGGCGGTACCGACCTAATTATAGCTATGAGGGAAAGTAAGGTTAATGTTGATGCTTTGATAGATATATCTAGCATAGATGAGTTAAAAGGTGTTGAGGATATAGGTGAGTATATAAGGATAGGGGCAGCAACTACCTTTACTCAGCTTGTAGAAGACCCTTTATTTGAAGATAATTTATATGGATTGAAGAAAGCCTCGAGGGAAGTGGGTTCCCCTCAGATAAGAAATAAGGGGACTATAGGTGGAAATATTGCTAATGGTTCTCCTGCTGCTGATTCCGTTCCTCCCCTTCTATGTTTGGACAGCATCTTGATTTTAAGGAGCATAAGAGGAGAAAGGGAGATAAAACTTAAAGATTATTATGAGGGAAACTTTAAAATTGCAGACGATGAGCTTATAATTGCAATACAGTTTCAAAAGCCAAAATCATGCCAAGTTTTATCTTTCTCAAAACTAGGTCTTAGAAAGGCCTTAGCTATTTCCAGACTTTCTATAGCCACTTTATTGGAATTAGATGAGGATAATATGGTCAAAACCATAAGGATAGCCAGTGGTTCCTTAGGCAGATACCCTCTGAGGGAGCATAAGGTGGAAGAATTTTTAATAGGGAAGGAATTAAACGATGAGGTAATCGATGAAGCGATTTTAGTATTAAAAGAGGCCATGGATGAGAGATTAAAGGGAAGACCTACTTTGCCTTATAAGAGAAGGGCCGTAGAAAGGATATTTAAAGATGCAATAGGACAAGGAATAGCAAGGCTAAAGGGGGCAGAAACATGGTAAAAATAGATTTGGTGGTAAACGGAGTGGAACATAGCTTAGAAGTAAGGGAGGATATGAGATTAATCGATTTATTAAGGGAAGAGTTGGGATTAACAGGAGTTAAGGAAGGCTGCAGCGAAGGTGAATGTGGTGCATGTACCGTAATAATGGATGGGAAAACGGTAAATTCATGTTTGGTAATGGCTTTTCAAGCTCATGGTAGCAACATCATAACTATAGAAGGTCTGGAGGAGGAAGGAAAACTTCATCCATTACAAAAGGCCTTTATAGAGGTGGGTGCAGTCCAATGTGGATTCTGTACTCCAGGCATGATTTTATCAGCTAAAGCTCTATTAGATAAAAATCCTGACCCTACGGAGGAGGAAATTAGGGAAGGGATATCTGGAAACCTCTGTAGGTGTACCGGATATAATAAGATAGTCGAAGCCATAAATAGGGCTAAGGGGGTGTAGACATGAGCCTTAATGTTGTGGGTAAGAATATTATTCGTGTAGATGCTGAAAGCAAGGTTACTGGAAAGGCCTTATTTCCAGAGGATGTATATATGGAAAACATGGTTTATGGTAAAACATTGAGATCTAAGGTACCCCATGCTTATATAAAGGTGGATACTAGCAAAGCAGAAAGAATAGATGGAGTATTAAAAATATTTACTTACAAGGATGTGCCGAATAATGAACATGGGGTAGTATTTAAAGACCATGAGGTTTTTTGTAGTGAAAAAGTTCGACGCATTGGGGACCCAATAGCCTTTGTAGTAGCAAAAGACCAGAAGATCTGTGATTTGGCCTTAAAAAATATTATTGTAGAATATGAAGAAATAAAAGGCGTATTTGATCCGATAGAAGCAATGAAAGAGGATTGTCCCAAGGTGCATGGGGATTCCAACATATTATATCATTTCAAAATTAGAAAAGGGAATGTGGAAGAGGGTTTTAAAAATAGCCATGTGATAGTGGAAAATACCTATAAGACCCATATGGTAGACCATGCTTTTTTACAGCCAGAAGCGGGAGTATCCTTTATAGATGAGGAAGGCAGAATTACAGTGATAGTTGCTACTCAATATCCCCATTACGATAAAGAAGAAATAGCCTCTGCTCTAAAAATACCAGAGGACACTGTAAGGGTAATAAACGCCAATGTAGGAGGAGCCTTTGGTGGGAGAGAGGATATTAGCTTACAAATCCACTTGGCTCTGGCAGCTAAGGAGTTAAAAAGACCGGTAAAAACGGTATATTCCAGACCAGAATCTTTTATATCCCATTCTAAAAGGCATGCTATGGTTATGAAGTATAAAACTGGAGCAGATAAGGAAGGAAATTTGCTAGCTTTAGAGGCAGAGATAATAGGCGATTCAGGAGCCTATGCATCCTGGGCAATGAATGTTCTTAGAAAATCGGGAGTTCATGCAACAGGTCCTTATGTTATACCAAATGTGAAGGTGGACAGCATTGCAGTTTATACAAACAATCCTTTTACAGGAGCCATGAGAGGATTTGGAGCTACCCAAGTGCCTATAGCTTATGAACAGCAAATGGACATTTTAGCAGAGAAATTAGGGGTGGACCCTATAACCATTAGGCTTAAAAATATGTTTAAGAAGGGTTCCGTTACTGCCACAGGGCAAGTGTTAAAGGAAAGCGTACCTTTACAGGAGTGTTTGGAAAGGGTAATTGAAAGGATGGATTTTCCAATTAAAAGAGAGGAGGCCTATTGATGAAAAAAAGAGGAAGGGGAATAGGGCTATCCTTTTATGGCACAGGATATGGAAATGGCTTTCCTGATGTATCAAAGGCTAAAGTAAGATTGCTTGAGGATGGCAAAGTGGGCATTTATGTTGGGAGTACCGAAGTAGGTCAAGGTGCCAAAACGGTTCTCACTCAGATAGGGGCAGAAACATTGAAATTGCCTGTAGAGGAAATTGTATTTATTGCTGAGGACACCAGTTTGACTCCAGATGCAGGTACAGCCGCTGCCAGCCGTCAAACCTATAATACGGGAAATGCCATTAGGATAGCCTGTGAAAAATTTGTTGAAAGGCTAAAGGAGTTGGCCAAGGAACAGCTTAATTTAAATAGCGTATATGGATTAAAGGCGGAAGATGGGCATATATTCCTAGAAATTTTCCCACAAAAGAGGATTTCCTATAAGGAATTGTCCAAAATATATAAGGATAGTATTATAGAAGTTGAAGGCGAGTTCGTTGCTCAAACGGTGATGATGGATCCAGAAACTGGACAAGGAGCACCTTATTGGCCTTATACCTTTAATGCATGTGGGGTGGAATTAGAAGTAGATACCTTAACTGGGCAGGTAGAAATATTAAAGGCAGTATTTGCTCAAGACGTGGGAAGAGCAGTAAATCCACATTTGGTGGAAGGCCAAATGGATGGAGGATTTGCCATGGCTTTAGGTTATATATTGTTTGAGGATTTGAACATAAAAGAAGGTAAAATTTATAATGATAGATTCTCCAGATATTTAATTCCAACTGCTATGGATACATTAAAGGTTGAAAATATAATAGTGGAGGATCCAGAGTCTACTGCTCCTTATGGAGCTAAGGGAATAGGGGAACCAACTATGATTCCAGTAGGGCCTGCCATATTGAACGCTATTTATGATGCTATAGGAGTAAGGGTAACTGAATTACCAGTCACTCCAGAAAATCTAATCAAGCTAATTCAAGAGGACAATGAAAGGAAAGAGGAGATATGATGGAAAGGGTTATAAGCATATCAAAGGGCGAAGAAAAAGCTGAATTAGTATTAAAGAATGCCAACATTATAAATGTATTTACCAATGAAATCATAGAGGGAGATGTGGCTGTTTTTCAAGGGAAGATAGTGGGAATTGGAGAATACGAAGGAGAAGAAGAAATGGATTTAGAAGGGAAGTACCTGGCACCCGGTTTTGTAGATTCCCATGTTCATATTGAGTCTTCCATGGTAACGCCTGGTCAGTTTGCAAAGGCAGTAGTGCCAAGAGGGGTTACTACAGTTATAACCGATCCTCATGAAATAGCCAATGTAAAAGGGATAGATGGTATAAGGTATATGTTAGAGGAAAGCGAAGACCTTCCCTTAGATGTGTATGTAATGGCTTCTAGCTGTGTTCCTTCAACTCCTTTTGAAAATGCAGGAGCTGTTTTGGAAGCAGAGGACTTGAAAAAATTAAAGGATGATGAAAGGGTACTCGGGCTAGGGGAGATGATGAATTATCCAGGGGTCATAGGTAAGGATGAAAAGGTACTAAAGAAGCTGGAACTATTTAAGGATAAGATAATTGACGGACATGGCCCCCTTATTAGTGGAAAGGAATTAAACGCTTATGTGGCTGCAGGGGTAAAAACTGAACACGAATGCTCTACAAAGGAGGAAATGTTGGAAAGGTTAAGGCTTGGGATGTATATCCACATTAGAGAGGGTTCTGCAGCGAAGAATTTAAGAGAATTAATCCAGGTAGTAAATAAGGATAATTTGAGGCGATGCATCTTCTGTACTGATGATAAGCATCCAAGTGATTTATTAAAGGATGGAAGCATCGACCACAATATTAGATTGGCCATTAAGGAAGGGATAGACCCAATAGATTGTATAAAGATGGCTTCTCTAAATGCGGCTGAAGTCTACAGGTTAAGAGGAAAAGGGGCCATAGCTCCAGGTTATATTGCAGATATGGTGGTAATAGATAACCTTGATGATTTCAATATAGTAAAGGTATTTAAAGAAGGTAAATTGGTGGCAGAAAATAATAAGGCTCTATTCTCCGTTCCTAGCAGGGATAATGCTTCCATGAAAAATACGGTGAATATAAAGAAGGTTAAAATAGATGACTTAAAAATCTCCATTAAAGGGAATAAGCTAAATGTAATAAAATTACTTTCTCACAGCTTGATAACTGAAAGGGCAGTAAGGGATGTGAAGGATATAGTAGTGGAAGATGGATATTTTGTAAAAGGGGAAAATCTATTAAAGGTTGCAGTAATTGAACGCCATAATAAGACGGGAAATATAGGATTAGGTTTAGTAGAAGATTTTGGATTGGAAAATGGAGCTATTGCTTCTACGGTAGCTCACGATTCCCATAATCTCATAGTAATTGGTGATAATGATAAGGATATGATTCTGGCCATAGAGGAATTAGAAAGGGTTGGTGGAGGCTTGACTATTGTATCAGAAAGGAGGGTATTGGGCACTTTACCTTTGAGCATAGCTGGTCTCATGTCGGAAGAACCTTTGGAGGAAGTAGATGAAAAGCTTAATAAAATGCTTGATATGGCTTATGAGAAATTAAAGGTTAGTAGAAATATAGATCCCTTTATGACCCTATCCTTTATTGCACTGCCTGTTATACCAGAGATTAAATTGACGGATTTAGGGTTGTTCGATGTAGGAGAGTTTAAGTTTATTGAGTTAAATCAATAAGGTTCAAATATTTGATATAAGGGGTAGGTGATAACACTTGAATGTTAAGAGCAAGAATGGGATTGCCTTATTATTTATAACGATTTTCGTTACCATGGGGATTAGCTATTATTTAGCTTCTATTATAGATGAGCTTATTGGAGTTTTAGGTCTGTTTGCATTAATGGCCTTATTATCCAGTATTGTTCTGTATAAAGGCTTAACGAAAAGAGTTGTTAACCATATTAAAAGATATGTAAATATTTTTAAGAGTATGGATTTTACATCTGATGGTGTAAAATTCATACCTGAATATATGAAAAGGGAATTGGATGTATTAGCTGATAGTATCAGAAATAATCTGAAGACTCAAGTGGAGATATCCACCAGATTATTCGATATATGTGAAAAATTGAACTCGGTCTCCATGGACAGTTTAAATTCTGCAGCACTAATAGCTTCTTCTGTGGATATTGTGGATAAAAACACTCTTGAACAGTCCAATATGTTGATAGATGCCAGCAGCACTGCTACTGAAATAGTCCATTCTTTAGAGAAGATAGAAAAGGAAATAACCGATAAGAGCCAATTCATATCTGAATCCATTACCACAGCACAAGAAAGCATGAAAAATGCAAATATAATTGGAAAGAGAATAAGGCAATCAAAAGATATGACTGAAAAAACTTTGGAACAGATATTGAGATTGAACAGTTACTCAGATGAAATAGTAAACTTGATAGATTTAATCAATTCCATTTCTAAGGAAACTAGTATGCTTTCCTTAAATGCATCTATTGAAGCAGCTAGGGCTGGACAGGAGGGAAAAGGATTTGCCATAGTTGCAATGGAAATTGGAAAGCTGGCCGAGGAAACTAAAAAAGCTTCTTCTAGGATAGAAGAAGTAATTCAAAATTTAAAAGGACATATATCCTCTTCTAAGGGATTTATGGAGGATGTAATGGAGTATATGGAGGAAAATTGGGAAGTAATGTTGGATATCAGCAAGGAATTTGAATCCATTATAGAAAGGCTCAATAAAGGGAAGTATAGCTTAGAAGAGATTACTGACGTTATAGAAAGAAATAACTCGGCAATTATAAGGGTTTCGGAAAATATTGAGCAAGTATCTTCTTTTTCGCAGGAAATATCTTCTCAAATAGCGGAAACTGCCCTTGAAACCTCAGAACAGAATTCAAGAGCTGAGTTTTTGCGAAAAATGGCAGAAGACATTAAAAAACAGGTTTTCGATATGCAGCAATTTGTCGTTGGGAATGTAATGGAAGAGATAATGTTAAAACAAGCCCATTATATTAGAGAATATGCCCTTAATAAGGGTGATTTAAGTGAAAAGGACATAGAAGAATTGTTGATAAAGACCAAAATGGACGCCATATACATAACTAACTCATCGGGAACAGTAGAATTTACTAACGAGAAATCTGCTATAGGACTAAATCTCTATAAAGTGGATCAGAGCTTCCAAGCATTAAAGGAAGGAAAGGTAGAGTATGTGGTAACTCCCATTAAGATTAGGGTAGAGGATGGAAAACTATTTAAGTTCTTAACTATTGCAGATGACAAGAAAAGATTATATGAAGTGGGCTTATCCTTAGAATCCTTATTAAGTTAATAACACAGGTGATATTGATGTATTTATTTAAAAAATTAGGCTTAAAGAAAGAAGAGGTAATATCAATAGTTGGTGGTGGTGGAAAGACTACCACCCTTTTTATACTGGCTGATGAATTAAGGAATTTAAACAAAAGGGTGCTGGTTACCACTACTACTGCCATATTCAGTCCTAAGGAGGAAGAGTACGATTATTATTTTTTAGGCAAATTAGAATATTTTACACCAAAGGAAGGAAGCATCACCATATTTGGTAATAGGATAGAAGAAGGGAAGTTAAAGGGCCCTTCTTCCATTGAAATTGAAGAAATTGTTGAAAAAAATATATTCGATTTCATATTAATTGAAGCAGATGGTTCTAAAGGAAAACCCATTAAGGCTCCTAATGATTATGAACCTGTAATTCCAAAGTGCACAACTAAAACCATAGGAGTAATTGGATTAGATTCTTTTGAGAAAAGGATAGACCATATAGTCCATAGACCTGAGAAGTTTATTGAAATTACCAATTCTAATTATTCAGATACAATAGATGCTGACATTATTATAAAACTTATATTCCATCCTGAGGGTTTATTTAAGGAAGCTAGAGGGGAAAAAATCCTCCTGTTAAATAAGGCTTCTAATCAGTATTATTCCTTTAAAGGGAATGAAATCAGGAATAAGCTATTAGAAAAAGGATTTAAGGGCAGTGTACTGGTTTCAGATATTAAAACAAAAAAATTCTATTAGGAGAATGGATATGATTACCGGGATTATTATGGCTTCTGGATTTTCAAAAAGGATGGGAAAAGACAAATTATTGATGGAAATAGATGGGGTAAAAATGTTGGAAAGGGTTATTAGAAGCTGTACTCAATCCATCTTAGACAGAGTCATATTAGTGTATAGGAAAGAAGAAGTTAGAAGGATTGGAGAAAAATATGATATTCAAACCATATATAACCCTAATGCCCATCTAGGACAGTCGGAAAGCATGAAATTGGGAATTAGAGCATCTTTAGATAGCCAAGCTTATATGTTTTTAGTAGGGGATCAGCCTTTTATAAATAGTAAACTAATCAATAGATTGATTGAGGAGTATAAAAAAGGCGAATACTCCATTATTATACCCTGTTATAATGGTAGAAATGGCACTCCCACCATTTTTTCATCTCGACATAGGGATGAACTATTAAAGGTTGAAGGAGATAAGGGAGGCAGAGACATTATAAAAGCTAATATTGCTTCCGTTAAAAAGGTCTATATAGAAGATGAAAGGATAGGGTTTGATTTAGATGTATTAGAGGATTTTACAAAACAACTATTTTAAACTTTCGAACTTTTGTGAATAATAAACAATGTTTATAAACAAAGGTTGCGATATAATGATTTATAATCAGGCATGGAGGTGACAAAGTGGATATCATAATCATCAGGGGTGGTGGTGACTTAGCATCGGGTATTGCTTACAAGTTGTATAATGCGAGTTATAAGGTTGTTATATTGGAAATAGACAAGCCCTTAACTGTAAGAAGATCTGTAGCTTTTAGTGAAGCAGTTTATGAAGGGGAGACAAAAGTTGAAGGCATCAAGGGAGTTTTAGCAGGGTACCTAAAGGATATCTACAGGATATTGGAGATAGGACATATACCTGTTTGTGTCGATGCTAATGGAGAACTTATCGATAAAATTAAACCCTTAGCAGTAGTAGATGCAATAATGGCTAAGAGAAATATTGGTACTTATAGAGGAATGGCTCCCATTACTATAGGGGTAGGTCCTGGATTTGAAGCAGGAGTAGATGTTGATTGTGTAATAGAAAGTAATAGGGGGGCTAATTTAGGAAAGGTTATTTTTAAGGGTAGAGCTGAAAAGAATACAGGAATTCCTGCACCTGTAATGGGATATGCAGAGGAAAGAGTTCTTAGGGCCCCAACTTCTGGTATAGTAAAACCTTTTCACAATATAGGAGATTTGATAAGAAAAGGGGAAATTATTTGTGAAGTAGGAGATAAAGAGGTAGTAGCAAAGTTTGATGGTGTCCTTAGAGGTATGATAAAGGAAGGCATTATGGTAGAGGAAGGGCTTAAAATTGGAGATATAGACCCTAGGTGCAGAAGGGAATTGGCTTTTTCCATATCCGATAAGGCTAAGGTGATAGGAGATGGAACATTAAAGGCCTTAGAATGTATACGACTGAAAAGGGAGGCTTAGTATGATAGAGGATAGGAAGATTTTAGTAAGACTAAACAAATGCATAGAAAAAAACAGATCAGTTGCTACTGTAACCGTTGTAAAGGCTGAAGGTTCTACTCCTAGGGGAGTTGGAAGCACCATGTTGGTAGATGAGGAAGGCAATTTGATAGAAGGTACTATTGGCGGAGGTATTTTAGAGGAAAAGGCTAAAAGAGATGCTGTAGATTGCATAAGACATAAAAAATCCACTTTAATCGATTATGATTTGGACAGATCGTCTCGAAATGGAAATGTTCTACCTATGATATGTGGTGGAAAGGTGAGCCTCTTTATAAAGGTTTATATTTCTCAAGAGGAACTGATAGTAGCTGGTGCAGGGCATATAGCGGAAAAATTGTGCAAAATAGCTCATATACTAGGCTACTCTATTACCGTTTTAGATTCTAGGAAGGAAAGGCTGACTAAAGAGTTATTCCCCAATGTGGGAAATCTTATACATGGTGACATAGTGGATAATATAAATAATCTAGACATTAATAAGAATACCTATATAGTAATTGCTACTCATGGTCATAAATTTGACCAAGATGTATTGGAGGCAGTTGTAAGAAGTAATGCAAAATATATTGGGATGATAGGAAGCCTAAATAAAATTAAGACCTGTTTTAATAATTTAATGGAAAAGGGATTTACTGAGGAAGAACTATCAAAGGTCTATACTCCAATAGGTTTAGATTTAGGTGGAGAGAGTCCGGAGGAAATAGCTTTAGCTATTATGGCAGAGATTCAGGCAGTTAAATATGGCAAGGATGCTCCCTATCTTTATAAGAGTAGGTGAAAATCTTGAAATTGGAAAGCAGGTTTTGGATGACCATAGAGGGGGAAAAGGTTTTTGGTAGAGGACCTTATATGTTATTAAAAACAGTAGATAGGTTAGGAAGTTTAAATAAGGCTTGTAAGGAGTTAAACATGTCCTATAGTAAAGCTTGGGCTATTATCAATAGGGCTGAAAAACTATTGGGATATAATTTGTTGAACAGGGAAACTGGTGGAGTCGATGGAGGAGGCTCTTGTTTAACCGATAAGGCTAAGGATTTAATAAAGGCCTATGAGGATTTTACTAAAGAAGCAGAGGAAACGGTAGAAAAGATTTATGAAAAGTTCTTTAGAAACATCTAATTTTTTGTAGGCGTTATATGACTGAAAGAATAACGGGTAAGGAGAGGGCTATGAACTTTCTAAGAAAGAGAAAAAAGGAGTATTTGAGTATTTATCCGTTTGTAATGCTTTTTATAGGAATTTTTCTGCTATCCTTTGTCGTTGGCAGATATCCAGTAGATATCATAACCTTATTGAAGGTATTTTTGTCAAGGGTCTTGCCTATCGACAAAACCTGGTCTGATACTATTGAGGTTATAGTCTTTCAAGTAAGGCTACCAAGGATTATAGGGGCTATTTTGGTAGGAGCAGCTCTTTCTTTATCTGGGGCAGTTTACCAAGGAATGTTTAAAAATCCTTTAGTTTCCCCAGATATATTGGGAGTTTCAGCAGGTTCTGCTTTTGGAGCAGCTTTAGCCATATTTCTGTCCTTTAATACTACCGGTATTCAGTTATCTGCTTTTATATTTGGCATATTGGCAGTAGTTTTAGTATATCTTATTAGCCAAAGTATTAAAGCCGATCAATTAATGACCTTGGTGATTATTGGAGTATTAATAGGTTCCCTATTTAATTCACTTGTATCCTTGGTAAAGTATATGGCAGATTCGGAAGATAAATTACCTGCCATAACCTTTTGGCTTATGGGAAGCCTTTCGGGAATAATGCAAAGGGATATAAAGAATATTTCTATTCCAATACTATTAGGAATAATACCACTATATTTGTTAAGGTGGAAATTAAATATTATTTCCTTAAGTGAAGAAGAGGCTAAAAGCTTAGGATTGGATACTGGAAGGATTAGGGCTATAGTAATAATTTGCTCTACCCTAATGACTGCTTCTGCAGTTTCAGTCAGTGGCATAATTGGGTGGATAGGTCTGGTAATTCCCCATTTAGGAAGATTTTTAGTTGGACCAGATTATAGGTTATTGATTCCTACCACTATTTTATTAGGCAGTTCCTATCTGCTGTTAATAGATAATATTGCAAGAACTCTTACTACGGTAGAAATTCCCCTTGGCATACTTACATCGTTAATAGGAGCACCCTTTTTCATACTCCTATTATTAAACAGAGGAAGGAGTTAATAATATGTTGGAGGTTAGGAATCTAAGCTGTGGCTACGGGAATGAAAGGGTTTTAGAGAATGTAAATTTTATTGCCAAACCAGGAGATATAGTCTGTATAATGGGTTCCAATGGTTCAGGCAAGTCTACTTTGATAAAAACTATAATAGGATTGTTAAAACCTCATAAAGGAGATGTGCTAATAGATGGCAATTCCATTTTGGATTGGGCTTGGAGGAGGCGGGCTCAGGTAATTAGTTATATTCCCCAATCCTTTAATTCTACTTTTCAATATCGGGTTAAGGATATAATACTAATGGGAAGAACCTCCTATTTAAAATTTGCTTCATCTCCTTCTAAAGAAGATGAAAGAATTGCAGAAGAAGCTATGGAAACCCTTAAAATATCCCATTTGAGGAATAAAATATATTCCCAATTAAGTGGCGGTGAAAGGCAGTTGGTAAAAATAGCTCAAGCACTAGCCCAGCAATCGAAAATTATAGTAATGGATGAACCTACCAACAATTTAGATTTTGGGAATCAAATGGTAATGATTAAGCATTTAATTCAAAGCGCAGAGAGAGGAATTACCATTATAATGGCTACTCATTTGCCAGAACATACTTTTTTATATGGAACTAAGGCTCTATTAGTAAAGGATGGAAAAGTTGTAGTAGTCGATAAACCTGGTGTAAATTTGAAGAAGGAAGACCTGCAGAACCTATATGATGTAGAGTTAAAAGTTATCGAATTAAATTCTAGGGATAAGAATATTAAAATGTGTTTACCAGTAATATGAAAGGAGAGGTAATATGATTAAAAGATTTATTTCCTTTTCATTAATTCTAGTAATTATATTTTCCATATTGGTTGGTTGCAGTATAGGAGATACTGCTGTAGAAGATACACTAGAAGAAAATGAAGTAGAAGAAGTGAATACTGCAGAGGAAGTAGATGAAACCATAGAAGTAGTAGATATGGCTGGCAGAACTATTACATTGCCCAAACCAGCAAATAGAGTCTTTGCTACTAGGCCGACAGGAACCATTCTTTTATATACTTTAAACCCTGACAAGATGATAGGCTGGAATTATGATTTAAGAGATGGAGAAAAACAGTTTATACCAGAGAAATATCATAATCTGCCTAATTTAGGTGGTTCTGGTAAGAATGCTGTAAATATAGAAGAACTTTTGAAACTGGACCCTGATGTTTTAATAATAATGGAAGAGGTAATAGAAAAATCTTTATCGGATGCAGAGGAATTGGAGCAAAAGACAGGAAAGCCTACAATAATATTGGATTCAGATTTGCTTAAGTTAGATGAAGCTTACGAGATTTTAGGAAAGATAATAGGTGAAGAGGAAAGGGCCAAGGAGTTGGCAGATTACTGTAGAAAAGCTATTGAAGAAGTGCAGAATTTGGCTAAGGATATTTCCGATGATGAAAGAATAGGGGTGTATTATGCCCAAGGTCCTGATGGATTAGAAACAGAGCCTTCTGGTTCCTGGCATGCTGCAATAATTGACTTAGTAGGGGGAAGAAATGTAGCAGAAGTAGAAGCAAGGGCTGATACGGGAAAATCCTTAGTGTCCATAGAACAGCTATTAAACTGGAATCCAGACCTAATTATATCTTGGGATGATGAAAGGGGAGGCTATTATTCAAGAATATTTGAAGATTCTACATGGCAGAGTATAAAAGCAGTAGAAAATGAAGAAGTATACGAAATTCCAAATAGGCCCTTTAACTGGTTTGACAGACCTCCATCGGTTAACAGGATATTGGGGTTAAGGTGGTTAGGCAATTTAATATATCCAGAGGTATTCAATTATGATATATCGGAGGTAGTAACGGAATTTTATAGCAAGTTCTACCATTATGAGTTAAGTGATGATGAGTTGGTAGATTTACTCAAAAATTCAACAAGACATTAATCTATTATAGGTTCTCATTAGCATAAACTAATGGATAACCTATCTATTTATCATTTCTGTGAATTTTTATAGAAAATCTACAATGAAAAATATATTAAACTATGCTATTATGTTCGAGACTATATTAGAAAGGAGAATTCCTATGGGTGAAAAGAAATACATATTAGCAGTGCCTAACTTTAGTGAAGGAAGAAGAGAGGAAATTATTGAAGCTATTGTATCGGTATTTAAAGATAGAGAAGGCGTTACACTAGTAAGTGTTGAGCCGGAATACGATTTCAATAGAACAGTAGTAACTGCCATAGGAGAGCCTGAGCCTTTGAAGGAAGCTTTAATTGCTATGGCTGGCAAGTCTTATGAATTAATAGATATGAGGGAACAGGAAGGAACCCATCCAAGAATTGGAGCACAGGATACTATCCCCATATTTCCATTAAGGAACATTACACTAGAGGAATGTGTTCAATTAGCAGAAGAAATAGGTAAGGAATTGTTTGAGAAATATAAGGTACCTATATTCTTTTCAGGACAAAATGCAAGAACTGAAGATAAGAAGAGCATTTCCTTTATAAGAAAAGGACAATATGAAGGATTAAAGGCCTTGTTGGAGGATACTAACCATCCAGATTATGAAAAGAGAAAGCCAGATTTATCCGTTGATGGTAAATTAAGCGAAAAAGCTGGTGCAACCATAGTAAGCGCTGATATGGAAGGTCTGACTGCATATAACGTATTTTTAGCAACAGAAGATTTAAATATTGCAAAGGCGATAGCTAAAGCTGTTAGAGGACCTAGTGGTGGATTTTCTACTGTAAGAGCCGTTGGCATTAAGTTCCCTGAAAGGGATGGAGTAGTAGTTTCTATGAATATGTTCGATTGTGCCAATACTCCATTATATAGAGCCTTTGAATTGGTAAAACAAGAGGCAAAGAAATATGGGGTTGCTGTTACAGGCTCGGAAATAGTGGGTCCTGTTAAATTAGACTATCTACTAAACAATTTAGAGTATTATTTAGGTCTACAAGGGTTGAGAAAGGACCAAATATTAGAATATCATCTGATGAAGTAAGTTAGGCCGATTGTTTTAAGCAGCCATGAGTAAATCCGATTGACCTAAATTTTTATAAAGGTTGGCCTTAGGCCAACCTTTTATTATTATGGAATAAAGTTATTGATAATCATAATGAATAATGAACATAAAATGGTTATAATGTATATGTAAGTAAAATTTGTTTCAAGGTGGGTATAATAGGTTAAAGTATAATTTAACCTTAAAAATTCAAAAGGGGGTTATAAAGTGTATTCCAAAAGCAAAAGGCTGTTTAGCCTGATTCTATCATTTTTATTAGTTATAGGTATATTTAATATACCTGTAAAGGCTGAGAATGAGACGGTTCATTTAACCATCCTAGGGACTACGGATCTCCATGCCAATATCTACAATTGGTCTTATGAAGATGGGAAGGAAGTTGATGACCTAGGGATGACAAAAGTTTATTCTGTAATTAAGGCGGTCAGAGAGGAAAATCCTAATACCTTACTGTTGGACAATGGAGATACCATACAGGGAACAATCCTTTCAGATGATTTGTACAATAACAATTTAGACCTGTCTCATCCAGTAATTGATGTTATGAATTTTATGGGCTATGATGCTATGACTTTAGGCAATCATGAGTTTAACTTTGGCCTTGAATTAATCCATAAGATAGTAGACGAGGCTGAGTTTCCAATTTTAGGGGCTAATATAAGGTGGAAAGATGGTTCTAATTTTGCAGAGCCTTATATAATAAAGGAAGTTGCTGGTATTAAAATAGGTATTATAGGTTTGACCAATCCAAATATTCCAAGATGGGATGGACCAAAGGTAACAGAGCTAGAATTCGAGGCCATAAATGTAGCAACCAGAAAATATGTAGGGGAATTGAAGGATAAAGTTGATGTTTTAGTAGTACTAGCTCACTCTGGTCTAGATTCAGAATATGGAGATGCAGATTCGGTAAGGCTTGCTATTGAAGAAAATCCAGAAATAGATGTGGCTATAGTTGGTCATGCGCATATATCGGTAAGTGAAATGGTAGGTAATACTGTAGTTGGCGGAGCTAGAGATGCTGGAAAACAGGTTATAAGATTTGATTTAATATTGGAAAAAGAAGGGGATAATTGGGCAATAATCGATAAAAAGGTAGAATTAATAGATGTAGCGGCCTATGAGGCTTCAGAAGAATTAAAAGAATATGCAAAGGAGTATCATGAAGCCACTTTAGATTTCTTAGAAGAAGTAATAGGACAAGCGACAGAAGATTTTCATCCTGCTTCTGAAGTAAAGGGGATTCCTGAAGGGCAAATTAGGGATACTGCTGTAATGGACTTGATCAACGATGTGCAACTTAAGTATTCAGGGGCAGATATATCTGCAGCAGCCTTATTCCAACCTTCTTCAAATATCAGCAAAGGAGATATAACCTATAGCAGTATTTTCGATATATATAAATATCCAAATACCCTTGTAGGAGTAGAGGTTACAGGGAAGGAATTGAAAAATTATATGGAATGGTCAGCCTCCTATTATAATACCTATAAGCCTGGAGATGTGACTATAAGCTTTAACCCAAATATTAGAGGCTATAACTACGATATGTTCCAAGGGGTAGAGTATAAAATAGACATTTCAAAGCCTGCAGGAGAAAGAATTGTAGACCTAACTTTCAAAGGAAAGCCAGTTAAGGATGACGATGTTTTCAAATTGGCCATAAATAATTATAGGTTAAGCGGACTTCAAAGCATGGGAATCATCAACAATGAACCTTATTTTGATTCTGATCCTATATCTTTAAGGTCCTATATAGCCCAATATATAAGGGAATTAGGGACTATAGAGCCAAATGTAGACAATAACTGGGAAATTATAGGAGCCGATTTAGACCACCCACTGAGGGATTATATAATCGAGCAAGTTAACTTAGGGAATATAGCGATTCCTACATCGGAAGATGGAAGAACAGTTAATGTGAAATCATTGAATGTATATGAATTGATTGAAGAAGGATTAATACCGGATGAATTATTAACCGATATAGAAATAGAAGAAACGGTAACGGATTCTATAGTAGTAAAGGAGGCACCTACGGCTGAATATACATTTAGTAAATATGACGAATATGTAGTAAAACCAGGGGATGTATTATGGAAAATTGCTGAGAAGTTTAATACTACATGGCAAAGATTGGCAGAATTTAATAAGTTAAAAAATCCACATTTAATATTTCCGGGACAAAAGATAATTATTCCTCAAAATTAAGCATAATAATTTAATAGGTCTTACTATAGCCTACTGGCACTGTCAACTAATATCTATGCCAATTAGGGCTAAATAAACAGGGGCGCCAGTAGGCTATTTTAAAAATCTATTTCTGACATGAAATTAAGATGGTTTTACATATAGTCCTATTTATTTCCCGGGAAAAAATGAAAAGGTAGCAAAAAGAAGGAAATTTAATATTTCTGTAGAATATTATATGTAGCAAAAGGTAATCAGGGGGAATATTATGGGAAGAAAACCTAGAATTCAATATTATGGTGCTATTTACCACATAATCCAATCGGGGGGTAATGGAGTAGCTGTCTTTAAGGAAGATGAGGACAAGTTCCATTTACTAAAATTATTAAATGAGACAAAAGAACTTTATGATTTTAGGATATTTGCATATGTTTTAATGGATAATCACTGTCATTTTCTGATGAGAACCTTTAATATACCTATAAGTAGGATTATGCATAATATCAATACTAAATATGCCAAATACTATAATTCTAAGCGGAGTAATATAGGACCTGTGTTTTATAGAAGATATAAAAGCATATTAGTTCAAGATGAGAGCTATCTTCCCAATATTATTAAATACATACACAGTAAACCGGTAATTGCAAATATATGCAGTAATATGGAGGAATACAAATGGAGCAGCGATGTGTTTTATAGGCTAAATATAGGGAATATGGTGGATATTGACAGCTTATTAGACTCTTTTTCATTAGACAGAAAGGTTGCCATAGAAAAATATGTAGAATTGATGGATTCAAAAATTACTAATTATAAAGTATTAGAGGATTTCTATGAGAAAAAACCCATTATAGGCTCAAAGGCTTTTATAAGGAGGATGCAGGGGGCTTATGAATGGAGGAAAAAAACTTTAGATAAAATACTCAAAGACTGTTGCCCTACGGAAACTGAATATAATCTTATAAAATCTGGTTCTAGGAAGAGGTATCTTACAAAATACAAACTAAAATATATTAAGTTGGGAAAAGACCAAGGCTATACCTATAAGCAGATAGGGGAGAATATTGGTATTTCATCAACTTCTGTGAGGAAAATATTGAGGATATGACTTATGTTATTTGTTAATAATACCCAACTAAATGGGTATTTGAAAATAGAACATTAATTTAAAAGGGGGAATTTTTAGTGTTTAAATTTGGGAACAAAGGATTACTAAGCTTTTTCCTGTCCTTAGTATTGGTACTAGGTTTATTAATTGGACCAGTACATAACCTAGCCTTTGCTGAGGAAGGGGATGTAGTAAAACTTACCATCATTCATACTAATGACGTTCATAGCAGGGTTGTGGGTAGCGAGGATAGCTTGATTGGATATGCAAAATTGGCCACTCTAGTTAAGGAAATGAGAAAAGAAGGAAATGTATTATTGTTAGATGCAGGAGATACAACTCACGGACTACCTATTGCCACTATATCTAATGGCGAGTCCATAATAAAGCTTATGAACCAGATGGGCTATGATGCAATGGTACCAGGAAATCATGATTTTAATTATGGATATGATAGACTAATTGAATTAAATAGAATGGCTGACTTTCCAATACTGGCAGCAAATGTTATTAGAGAAGATGGCACTAGGGATTTAGAGGAATATACTATTATAGAAATAGATGGTATTAAAGTAGGCATATTTGGTTTGACTACCCAAGAAACCAAATTTAAATCCAATCCTAAAAATACTGAGGGAATTAATATTAACGATCCAGTAGCTGTGGCAGAGGAAATGGTTAAAAAACTAAAGGAAGAAGATGTAAAGTTAGTTATTGCATTGGCACACATAGGCATGGATGAGGAAAGTAATCCTAAAACTACAGATATAGCCAAAAAGGTCCAGGGGATAGATATTATCATAGATGGACATAGCCATACTATGTTGGAAGAAGGAGAAGTAATAGGAGATACGCTTATAGTTCAAACGGGAGAATATCTTAAAAATATAGGGGTAGTAAATGTTGAGCTTGCAGATGGCAAAATAAGCAAAAAAGAAGCTAAACTAATGACATTTGAAGATGCTTTAGCCTTAAAAGAGGATGAAGAGATATCTAATAAAATATCCGAGTTAGAAGAGGAAAATAATCAGGTACTATCAGTGACAATTGGCCAAAGCAATGTTGATTTAGTAGGAGAAAGGGAAGTAGTAAGGGCAGGAGAATCAAATCTAGGCAATTTAGCAACAGATGCTATGCTGGATATAACAGGAGCAGATGTAGCCCTTACCAATGGAGGGGGAATTAGAGCTTCCATCCCAGCTGGCCAAATATCTAAAGGAAATATACTTGAGGTATTCCCATTTGGTAACTATATAGTAGTACTAGAATTGACAGGGGAAGATATTATTAAGGCCCTAGAGCATGGTGTAGATACTTATCCTGAACCAGCAGGAAAGTTTCCTCATGTGGCAGGAATGACTTATAAGATAGATCCATCTAAAGAAGCTGGCAGTAGAATAGTGGAATTATTAATTGATGGAAAACCTGTAGAATTGAATAAAACCTATACCCTTGCGACTAATGATTTTCTAGCAGTTGGCGGAGATGGATATACGATGTTCGAAGACGCTCCGATAGTTGGAGAGTTTGAAGGTCTTGATGAGGCTTTAATTAAGTATATTGAAAAAATAGGAGTAATAGATTATCAAGCTGAAGGCAGGATTACAACTGTAGAGGAAGTAGTTGCTGAAACACCAGTTGAAAAACCAGAGGTAGTAGCTACTTATGTGGTAAAACCAGGCGATGTATTATGGAAGATAGCGAAAAAGTTTGGATTAACTTGGGAAAGACTAGCTGAATACAATAAGCTGAAAAATCCACATCTAATATTCCCAGGTCAGAAAATATTAATACCAGCCCAATAAAGCATATAAATCCTGCTAAGGACTTAAATCCTTAGCAGGATTATTTTAATCTATAAGATAAGTTTGATTATAGGCTGTTTTCCAGTCCTTTATAAAGGCTTCAACGCTAGAATCCGTTAATGGGTGATGTAATAAGTTTTCAAGTACTTCCAGCGGCAAGGTAACAGAATGTGCTCCTTCAAGACTTGACTTATGCACTTGTTCCACATTTTTGAAGCTAGCTGCTAATATTTTTGAATCTAAATTATAAGTATCAAACAATTTTTTGATTTGCCTAATTACCTTAACACCATCACCGGAGATGTTATCCAATCTATTTACATACGGTGCTACAAAATTGGCTCCAGCTAAAGCTGCCACTAGAGCTTGTTGTGGAGTGAATATAGCAGTTGCTGTAATCTTGAAATTTTCCTCTTTCAGCATTTTAATTGCTTTTATTCCTTCTCTAATAACTGGAATTTTTATATAGATATTCCCACCAATGGTATCTTTGATGAAATGGGCTTCTTTTATTATATTTTCAGCCTTAGTAGCTAAAACTTGAATATGGAACATTTTCTCCTCTCCTATGACCTTTCTAATATCTTTCAATAGATCTAGATAATCTCTATTTTCTTTTGCAATAATGGTAGGATTTGTTGTAACACCTGCTATTGGGTAATATTCTATTCCTTTTTTGATGCTATTAATATCTGCAGTATCCAAGAATATAAGCATTATGGAACCACCTTTCTAGTTATATTCTACTTAAACAGTTAAACATTTTATAGTATTTAATAAGGCATTCTTTTATAGCCGCTTCGGCGACTAGGTTAATATCTCCAAAATTATCGGCAGTTTTTAAAGATTCCTTTATGCCTTCTGTTGCTGCAACCATGAGATCTGTCCAAATATTAATTTTAATTATGCCTAACTTAATGCATTTTTTCAAGCTGTTTTTACTGGTACCTGAGCCACCATGTAAGACTGATGGGATGCTAACTTTTTTGGCTATTTTTTCAAATCTATCTATGTCCATGTTTGGTTTTCCTCCTAAAGATATACTTAGAAGGAGGTATAGCAAGGACATATATTCGTGGTCAAATATGTAAATAAAAGAATAGCTCCTTGAGATCAATATTGTGCATTAGCAGAATTTATATGCTGTACAATACTATAGATTTTTTGAATTGGAATAAAGATAGCTCTTATGTTAAAATGACTTGAGACTAAAAAAGAATTAAATAATAATTCTTAACATATTCCATTTAAAACCGATTATGCTTGTGACAGAGGGTATGCCGCATATAGTTCCCTCCCCGTTGACATATTACAGTAAAGGGGATCACAATAACTAACCTCCAATAAAAAACTATGGCGATACTCTCTGTTTATTTATTATGTATTAGCCAAAGTCATAATTGTGAGCAAGTGATAAAAACCACCCTTTATCTGGATAATCACTGGGATAGAGGGTGGTTTATTGATTTTTTATCAATTTTATTGTGAAATCTAGTCATGAGCTTATCTTTATCAATAGTCATTCTTTTACCATTCCTTTTAGAAAGCTACCATAAGACAATTTTAAAGTTATACCAAAATTTTTGTACAGTTTAAAAACTATTTCTTTGAAGCCTAATTGTTTTAAAAAATTGCTACAATAGAGGAGTTCACTTGCACAAACAACATTGTGTTGAAGGTTTAAAGGAGTCTTATTTAAATTAATAAGGTCTATATCATTAGTATTAAATATTTTATATAAAGGAACCAAAGATGTATAAAACAACTGTTCTACCGTCCTTAGATAAGTATGCTTTTAACTTCTCTTTCTTCCCTAATACTTATAAAAATATAATTCTCAACCAAAAATGTTGCAAACATTTTCAAAATATGATACAATTAATGTACAATATTCCGTACAATGAATATTATTGAAAGAGGAAGATGTAGATGCAGAGTTCTAAGAGAAAATTAATGTCCAAAAATGGTGAGGTTGCCATGCTCTTAGCAAGAGAGTTTATTAGTTATGATGTAGGGGATAGGATTAGAACTATAAGAGATTATGCAGAGATTTTTAACACTGGTAGAGGTACAGTTCAATCTGCAATAAAACTACTGGAGTCGGAGGGAGCCATAAGATTAGAGAGTAGAGGGCATCTAGGGACTTTTATATTATCCGTGGATTTCAATAGATTATGGAGTATTGCTGACTTTGGAGTAGTGATGGGGGTTATGCCCTTGCCATATTCAAAAAGGTATGAAGGATTGGCAACTGGATTATATAAAGCCTTTGAAAAGGCAAATATTCCTTTTAGTTTAGCTTTTATGAGAGGAGCAGAAAAGAGGATACAAGCATTAGATATGGGGAAATATGATTTTGCTATTACTTCAAAGTTAGCTGCTCTTCATGAAAAAGATAAATACGAATATATTGATGTAGTGCATATTTTTAATGAAGGAAGTTATGTAGGGGAACATATTATTATATTTAGGGATAATAATATTAATAGAATAGAAGATGGTATGAGGATAGGAATAGACCCAGCTTCACCTGACCAATTTTTGCTAACCCAATATGAATGTGAAGGGAAAAATGTAAAGTATATAGAAACTTCCTATAATCAAATAGTAGAAAAATTAAAGAATAAAGAAATAGATGCAGCAGTATGGAATGAAGATGAAATAAGGGAAAAGGGTTTAAAATTTAATATTAAAAAGTTAACAAATCAAAAGAGTTTAGAGGTGAATAAAAAGGACACTGCAGCAGCTATGGTAATAAACAACGAGAACTTGGAATTTAAAAAGATTATAAAAAAATATATAGATATGAATTATATAGAAGAGATTCAAGAAGAAGTATTAAAGGGGAATATAATTCCCATGTACTAATTTTTTTAAACTGAATATACAAAAAACTGTATAATCAACTCAGCTATAGGAGGGATAGTAATGGATGAGCAATTGATGATGAGATTGGATTTGTTATTAAATGCAGGAGCTATAGATGAGGAAATAATACAAATTATTAAGGAATTCATAGAGATTATAAAAAAGGAATTATCATTTACTATAACTGAAAAAAATGGGTCAATGTTAGTAAATCATATGGCAATGGCTTTAGCAAGGATTAAAAAAGGAGAAGAGATTTTACCTATGGAAGATGTTTTATTTGAAGAAGTGAAAACTTCTGCTATTTACTCAAGAGTGCCTTCAATAATTAATGAATTAGAGGAAAAGTTTAATATAGAAATACCTGAATCGGAATTTGGGTATATAGCCCTCCATTTATGTAACTTAAATAATTTACAAAATTAAGGTTTTTAATTTATTATTTATAGATTCAAAATAAATTTAGTGAAGAGGTGATCGTTTGTGGATGTATGAGTTAATGAATATATTAATAGAAAATAAAGGAGGTTGTTAGAATGGTGAATATTGTTGTTGGTGGACAAATGGATAAGCAATTAATAGGAAAGCTTATTGAAGAACATGGTAAAGGAAAAGTAAAAGCTAGTGCTAAAGGGGATATAGAAGCTGTACTTGATGTAAAAAATGGACAAGCAGATTATTACTTTGGCTCTTGTGCTACAGGGGCAGGAGGGGCTTTAGCTATGGCCATCGGATTAATCGGTGCGCAGAATTGTGTATCTGTAAGCATACCTGGAAAGATTTTAACAGAAGAAGAAATGAGAAAGGCAGTTCGAGAAGGAAAGAAAGCTTTTGGATTTGTAAACACTGACGCTGAGAAAGTTATACCTGTTTTAATTGATGAAATATTGAAAAAGGAGGAATAGGAAATGTTATTTGAAATAAATTTGCTCACCATTATTGTAATGGCAGCCTTGGGTGGTATTTGTGCCTATTTGGCAAACCAGAATATAGCTGTATTTCATGATGGCTTACGTCCCTTATATCCTCAATATTTTGATGGTATCATGGATCGAAAGACATTATTTGCTACAAGTTTTGCTTTATCATTTGGTTTAGTGATTGGCTTTGGTATACCTACATCGATTGCAGGAAAGATAATCATCGTTCATACTATTATGCTTGCTTGTGATATTATAGGGACTGCTTTTCCTGATAATGAAAAAGGCAAGTGGATATCAACATCTGTTGGAGCATTATTTGGAATTCTTTTGTTATTCGGTATGCAAGTAATCATGGATATTTTTTCGGTATTGCCTATAGATTTTACTAACGATCTTAGCACAGTAGGAAGTTTAATAATTGTATCATTCTCTGTATTTCCTGCTATTGCAGTTGGGTATCAAGCAGGAGTAATAAAAGGTGGAATTGTATTAATTTTAATTATGCTAATAAAACAAATTACGTCTTTATATGGACACTTTTCTATAAAAACAGTAGATGTAGTATTAAATGCCGATGGAATGGCATTACTATTTGGAATTGTTGCTATGGTTTTTGTTGCTGCAAGACATAATAGAAAATCAGACGGAGAGGCAGCAAGTACCTTTGCAGTATTTGGTAAAAATATTGAAAGAATTAAGAAAAACATAGTTATTTTAGCTATTAGTGGTGGAATTGTTGCATTATCAACAACCTTATTTCTTATTGCTGAAGGACCAGCTTCCTTAACTCTTACTGCAGAAGGTAGATATGCTGAAGCAGCAATGGTTGCATTAGGAAGAACTTTAGGCTTCATTCCTTTAGTGATGACTACTGCAATTATTTCAGGAGTATATTCACCTGCTGGTACTAAAGCTGTTCATGTTCCTGCAATCTTATTTATTAATATGGGAATTATGGGATTGGTCGGTTCTTTCTTCGTTGGAGCTTTAATAATGGCAATAGAAATATTATTATTGGGATTCATAGCTGCTGGAATGGATAAGTTCCCAGGGATGAAAGAATTAGGAGATAATGCGCGTACTGCAATGTCCAAAGTATTAGATACTGCATTGCTCGTTGGTGGTATGTTAGCAGCCAATGCAATTGCTCCTAATATAGGGTATATTTGGGTAATTGGTTTATTTTTCTTAAATCAAATTTCCAGCAAGCCTATTGCATCAATGGCGGTTGGGCCACTTGGTGCCATAACAATTGGTTTAATAGTAAACATTCTCCACCTACTAGGCTTATTCCCCATTGGATAAGGTAGAGCTCCTTTAAAGTTAAGGGAGAAATTTCTCCCTTAACTTTATCTAACTATTGTTTTATATAAGGCTGTTAATATTTTAATGGCATTTAAAGTATTAACAGAGTTATATAAATAATATTAAAAGATAAGGAGTAAGAAAATGATTAATACAGTTAGGGGAGAAGTGAAAAAGCTTGGCAAAACTTATATACACGAACATATTAAACTAGATTTATCAGGTCATAAGAAAGATCCTGATACAAATTATGATGATACAAATGAAGTGATGCTGGAATTAAAAGAAATTAAGGAAAAGGGGATTGATTCAATAGTTGAAGTTACGAATCGTGGTATGGGTAGAGATGTTTTGGCGATGGTAGAATTAGCAGAAAAAACAGGCTTAAACATAATAGCAAGTACTGGCTTTTATAAAGAACCTTTCTTCCCTGAATATTTTTATCAGTTAAGTGATAAAGAATTAATTCAAATGCTTATTAAAGATATTGAGGAAGGTATAGATGGGACTGGCATAAAGGCTCATGTATTAGGGGAAGTAGGAACTAGTTATAATGAGATTCATGCAGCGGAAAAAAGACTTTTTGACATTATAGGAGATGTACATTTAAATACTGGAAAGCCAATTTTTACTCATACAACTTTGGGAACAATGGCGTTAGAACAAATACAGATACTTGAAGAAAAAAAAGTTAACTTAGAAAAAGTATTAATAGGCCACATGGACTTGAATTATAATCTGGAATATCATCTAAGGGTTGCAGATAAGGGCTGTTATTTGGGATTTGATACAATAGGTAAAGTTAACTATCAACCTGATGAAAATAGAATTAACTTAATTAAGGAATTGGTTGCTAGAGGACATGAAAATCAGATTATTATATCCTTAGATTTAACCAGAAAGTCCCACTTAAAAAAATATAAGGGAATTGGATATTCTTACCTTATAGATACATTTGTACCTTTATTAATTAAATCTGGAATTAAAGAAGAGACAATTAATAAGTTTTTAGTCCAAAATCCAGAGAGATTACTTAGTATACCTTAAAGGAGGCTTATAATGAAAACTTATCCTATAGAAACCATCAATATAGAGGAAGCAAAAGGGTTTCAGTTTAAATTAGTAGATATTATCCATAGACATTTTAGAGGAGATGAATTCTTAGGTACTGGGGATTATGGAGTGGTACCAGGTATTGGTAGACCTATTTATACCAAAAAGGTAGAAGAAGTATTGGCAGAATTTTTTGATGCAGAAGCATGTATTTTAGTTAGAGGTGCTGGTACTGGTGCTATAAGGAACGTGATAAATGCTAGAGTTAAACCCGGTGATAAGATATTAATTCATGATGCTCCGACATATCCTACAACAAAGATAATTATAGAATCTATGGGATTAGAACCTGTTACAGTTGATTTTAATAGGATAGATTGTATAGGCGAGGATCTAATTAAGGATGTTGACTTTTGTCTTATCCAACATTCAAGACAAAAAATAGACGATAGATATGATTTGCAAGAAGTAATTGATAAGCTGAAGTTAATAAATAAAGAATTATACATCCTAGTAGATGATAATTATGTAGTAATGAAAGCGAGAAAAATAGGAGTACAAAGCGGAGGAGATTCCAGTGCCTTTTCATTATTTAAGCTATTGGGGCCAGAAGGTATAGGGTGTATAGCTGGTGATGAAGGAACTATTGATAGGATTAGAAAGATGAATTATTCTGGGGGAAGTCAGATACAAGGTTTTGAAGCCATGGACGCATTAAGGTCTTTGGTATATGCACCAGTAATGCTAGCCATACAAAAAGAAGTGGTAGATGAAGTTGTAAAGCAGATTAATGAAGGCAGAATAAGAGGTATTAAATCTGCATTTATCGCTAATGCTCAATCAAGAGTAATACTTGTAGAATTTGAGCAACCGATAGCAAAGAAGGTGTTGGAATATACCAATATTTTGGGAGGAGCTCCTTACCCCGTAGGAGCCGAGTCCAGATATGAAATTACAGGAATGTTTTATAGGGTGTCAGGAACCTTTTTAAAATCCAATCCTGAATTAGAAGATTACATGATTAGAATAAATCCAATGAGAGCAGGAGCAGAAACTATAATAAGAGTTTTGGACGAAGCTATAGCTAAAGTCTTGAAATGAGGTGGTTAAATGTTTTTGGATATAACTATTAGGCGAAATGTGGAATTAATAGATGCAGCAGTTTATTTTCATCAAAAAGGTGAAATTAAACCTAATACCTATGTACTGGATATTGATAATATAGTGGATAATGCAAAGAGAATAAAAGAAGAAGCTGATAGAAACAAGATAAAACTTTATATGATGACTAAACAGATAGGTAGAAATCCTGAAATTGCTAAGATGATATCTGAAATAGGTATTGATAAAGCAGTAGCGGTAGATCCTTGGGAAGCTATGACTTTAACAAGGAATGGAATCAAAATAGGGAATGTTGGGCATTTAGTCCAGATTCCATCGAATATGGTTAAATGTGTAGTAAGTTTGGATCCAGAGGTAATTACAGTATTTACTATTGAAAAAGCTAGGGAGATTTCCGAGGAGGCGGAAAGGCAGGGAAAAGTTCAAGATATACTACTAAAGGTGATAGGTAATGAGGATTTAATCTATGAAGGGCAAAATGGTGGATTTAAGATTAGTGAATTAGAAAAAACAGCTAAAGAAATAAAAAGATTAAAAGGGGTAAGAATAGTTGGGGTTACGGCTTTTCCTTGCTTTTTATATGATTCTAAGGGAAGGCAAATAATAAAAACACCTAATTCTAAGACTCTTATGGAAAGTGCAAGGATTTTAAGGGAAGAATTGAATCTAGAATTAAAGCAGATAAATGCTCCTAGCGCCAACTCTATAGCTTCCATTCCAATTCTAAAGGAGATAGGAGCGAACTACGGAGAGCCCGGTCATGCTTTTACGGGAACTATTCCAATTAATGCGGATATAGACCAACCAGAGGTTCCGGCCATAGTTTATGTCAGTGAAGTTTCCCATATATATGATGGAGTGGCTTATGCATATGGAGGTGGATTTTATAGAAGAGGCAATTTAAAAAAAGCTTTAGTAGGTAGAAATTTAGATGATAGTTTAAATAATATGTTGGATGTAATACCACTGTCTCCTACAAATATAGATTATTATGGAGGACTTAAAATAAAAGATAGAGAAGTAAGAGTTGGGGAAACGGTTATTTATGCTTTTAGAACCCAAATATTTGTAACTAGATCCGAGGTAGCCTTAGTAAAGGGAATTAAGGAAGGAAAACCGGAATTAATGGGAATATATGATAGTCTAGGGAACCGGCTCAAATAGAGGTGATGTGATGAAACGAGCTATTGTTGTAGTTGTAGATAGTTTAGGTGTAGGGCATATGGAAGATGTATATGAAACCCGACCTCAAGATGTAGGGGCGAATACCTTTATCCATTTGCTAGATAAGGCTAAAAAGATCAATATACCTAATTTTGAAAGATTGGGCATTAATAAGATACTTAAACATGAGAGATTAAATCAAGTAGACAATTTAGGAAGTTATGGAATACTAAATCTTGAGCATTATGGTGCAGATAGCTATGTAGGCCATCAGGAGATTATGGGAACTAAACCTAAGAAACCCTTATTAAAGCCTTTTAGTTATTTTAGAAACGAGGTAATAAAAAAGTTAGAAGCTGAAGGGCATAAGGTAACTTCTCCAGATAAAGATAAACCGTATATTTTAGTAGATGATTTAGTTGTTGTGGCAGACAATATAGAAACTGATTATGGGCAAATATATAACGTTACTGCACCTTTGGATTATATTACTTTTGAAGAGGTAATAGACATTGGTAGAAAGGTGAGGAACGTTGTAAAGGTAAATAGGGTAATAGCCCTTGGAGGCAAAGGGGTTACCATAGAAAAGATTTTAAATAGTATTGAAACAAGGGAAGATGGATTAACTGGAGTGAATTCACCTAAGTCGGGAGTATATAATAAAGGCTATTTAAGCCGACACTTAGGTTATGGAGTAGCCCCTGATAAACAGATAAGCAATATACTAGCTACAAAGGGTTATAAAGTAACCTTAATAGGAAAGATGCAAGATGTCATAGAATGTGAAAAAGCAAGGAGAATTCCTGTAGTAGATACGGAAAAAGTTATGCAACAAACCCTTGATTCCATGAATCATCTAAGTTCAGGAATTATTGCTGCTACTGTTCAGGAAACGGACTTAGCAGGACATGCTCAAGATGTAGAAAAGTATGCAGAGAAGTTGATGATTGTGGACAAATATATTGGCCATATTATGAATATAATGAGAGATGAAGATATATTATTTATTACTGCAGATCATGGTAATGATCCAACTATAGGTTTCAGCCAGCATACTAGAGAAAAAACATTCCTACTGGTATATGGGAAAAGAATAAAGAAAACGGATTTAGGAGAAAGAAGTACTTTATCCGATATTGCAGCAACCATATCGGACTACTTTAATGTTGATAGAACTGAAAATGGAATTAGTTTCTTGCCACTTTTAAAACTATGAGATCAGTACCCTCCTTAAAAAGGAGGGTATGTTTTTGAGATAATTCCTAATTTATAAGAGAGCTAATATATCCATGAAATTTTTAAAGAGGGATTAATTCAATGCATTTCTTTAGTATAATTATTACTGATAGACAAAAAGGAAGTTAAACTTTTTAATTAAAGTAATATTCTAAAAGGAGGTTTGGGTTATGGAAAAGAACAATAATATAAAGGAAATACCCTTTACAAATATTGATGGAATTAAAGTTGGACATGCCCAAGATATTGAAGCGGGCACAGGATGTACCGTTATTATCTGTGAAGAGGGAGCAACTGCTGGCGTTGATGTTAGGGGAGGTTCTCCTGGAACTAGGGAGACAGATTTATTAAATCCACAGAATTTAGTAGATAAAATCCATGCAGTAATGCTATCAGGGGGTTCTGCCTTTGGGCTGGATGCAGCTTCTGGAGTCATGAAGTATTTAGAGGAAAGGGGAATTGGATTTGATGTCCAGATAACTAAAGTACCTATAGTGTGCAGTGCAGTATTATTTGATTTAACAGTTGGAGACTATAGGGTAAGGCCAGATTTCAATATGGGATATGAGGCTTGCAAGAATGCAACGAATGAGGAGTGTCCTAATGGCAATGTGGGAGCTGGAACTGGTGCTACCATTGGGAAGTTTTTAGGAATGGAAAGGGCTATGAAAGGAGGATTAGGTTCATATGCTATTCAAATTGGCCATTTAAAGGTGGGTGCTATAGTAGCTGTAAATGCTTTAGGAGATATAATCGATCCAGACACTGGAAAGATATTAGCTGGTCTATTAGATGAAGAGGGCAAAAAATTAATAGGTACTGAAAATATAATGGCGGCAAAATATTCAGAAAAAAAGAATATTTTTAGTGGTAATACTACCATAGGAGTTATTGCCACCAACGGAATATTTACTAAATCGGAAGCTAATAAATTAGCCTCCATGGCACATAATGGATATGCAAGGACTATTAGGCCAGCCCATTCCATATTTGATGGGGATACTATATTTACTATTGCTACTGGTAAGGTAGAAGCAGATATTAATGTAGTAGGTTTTTTAGCTGCAAGAGCTGTGGAAAGGGCGGTAATAAATGCTATTAGATCAGCAGAATCGGCTTATGGGCTTAAGGCTTATAGGGACTTGTTTTAATAAGTTTTGCTTTTCATTGCCATACAATATACTATAACTGAGAATATATAAATTTGATAGCATTTAACCATTGTTTTTTATCCATTAATGGATTATAATGGGAATTGATCGAAAATAAAATTTATTAGGAGAGATAATATGTACATGAGAATTAAGAGAGATCTATTAAAGACCATAGTAAGTTTATCTATTATTTTTACGATTTTATTAACTTTTATTGTACCTATTTGGGCAATCGAATTTCCGACGCCTGATATAAGTCCTTGGGCTTTAATTACCCTAAATGAGGGAGAAAGGTATGGTATCTACACTACTGATTGGTATTATGACGGTTTTAGGGAGGAAATTTCGCAGGAAAGATTGGAACTATTGTTGGAAAACACAGCAAGCAAAATAGAAGCCTTAGAATTGAATAAAAATGAACATTTTACACCAATACCCTCAAAGGGTGATAGAACTCGAGAGGATGTACTAATAAGGTTGTATAATATATTAGCCCAATATGATATTCCAGTTGGTGATTCCCATATTGATTATATGCTGGAAAAAAATATATTACGGGGTACAGGGAGTGGATTAGACCTTAATAGCATATGCACTACAGAACAAGCAGTGGTTTTTGCTACTAGACTAATAGAAGATACTTACAATTTATTGGATGCAGGTGCTAAAGGGCTAGCATGGAAAGTAGAACACAACGGTAATACCGTCTATTTATTAGGTTCAATACATGCAGGCAACAGTCTTATCTATCCTATAAACGATAAATTAAAGGAAGCTTTTTATGAATCTGATGCACTACTTGTAGAAGCTAATATACTTAATATGGGGAATCAGTTAGAAGGTTTCATAGAACTAATTACATACCAGGATGGCACTACATTGAAAGACCATATTAGTGAAAAAACATACCAAAAGCTTTTACAAGTTAGTGAAATATACGGTATGCCGATAGAATTATTTGAAGAATTTAAACCCTGGAGTATAGGTATTACCTTAGAAACCCTATCTATGACCGATATAGACAATGTAGATGGAAATCTACCATCGGCTATCTTAGGAATAGATTTATATTTTATGTCCCATGCCCAAATAATTCAAATGCCTATTATTGAATTAGAAGGGTTAAGCCACCAATCCGATTTATTTGACAATTTGTCATCAGAATTTCAAGATCAATATTTAAATAAAGTTTTAGATAACATACTAAATCCATCTGATGATCATTTAGATTCAGTTGAGCTTTTAGAAGAATGGCTAAATCAGTGGAAAGATGGAGACATTGAAGGATTTACTGAAAGTTATTTAAAAAATGCTGTAGATACAGAAGATGAGATCTCCAATATGCTCTTTGGAGAAAGGGATAGGAATATGGCAGAAAAAATAATAGACTTGCTTGAATCGGAAGAAAAAGGTACTTATTTTGTTGTAGTAGGTGCAGGCCATTTTGTTGTTCCAGATACTATAATTTATCAATTAAAAGATAAAGGATATAATGTAGAGGTATTTAATTATTAGGCAATTTTAAAAAAATCAAAGGAAATTGGTTATATTCCTTAACTTTTTTAAACTTGCTCTATGGCTTTATGCCAAATTAAACCATTCCTTATTATGGGTATGACTTAGAAGGTGTGACTAGCAGATTAATTTCATCACTATATATTAAGTGAAAAACGTGTAGGTAGTATAGTAAAGTATATATTCAGTGAAGGAAGAAAGAAAAATTATATAAAATTGGTTAATATACTTTTCCTTTTTAATCTTTTTTTGGTATAATAGATTATGTATAAAACTACCCACACACTTGAGTGTTAACATTATTGTTAACCTCACCCCATAATAAAAATTAGCCCTTTTAAAAGGGCTAATTTTTTGTGTTCATTTCTAATTTTATATTATCCAGTAGCATTTGAAGTTCCTCTGCTAAAGATGCTAAACTTTCTGTGGAGGAGGATATTTCCTCCATAGAGGCCATTTGCTCTTCTGTAGCTGCAGAGGAGTTTTGGATCATTGAGGCTATGTCTTTGCTCATGTTTTCTATAGATATGGCTGCATTGGCTACAGAATCCACATTGTTATCTATGCTGTTGGTAGATTGTACTACTTTATTTATGCTTTCTGCAATATTTATAATCAAATTGGCAATTTCATTAAAACCTTCTTCAGCTTCTTTTACTCTTGTGATTCCTACTTCAACTTCCTTATTGGTGGTATCCATTTTTTCATTGACGTAATCTATTAAAGTATTGTTGTTTACTAATATAAGATAAATTTCTTCCGCCGATTTCTTAGTTTCTTCGGCTAATTTTCTTATTTCATCTGCTACTACTGCAAAGCCTCGGCCATATTCGCCAGCTCTTGCCGCTTCTATGGCAGCATTTAAGGCTAATAAATTAGTTTGCTCTGCTATTTCCTGAATTAAATCTAACATTTTATTCATTTCTTTAGAGCTAGTGTTGACGTTGTCCAAAGAGGATCTAACGGTTGAAGTACTATCCTTGATGTTTTCCATCTGTGAAATTACGTCTTCTATTTTTTCTCTTCCTATTTTAGTACTATCTATAACTCTTTTTCCTAAGGATTCAGCATTTTTTGTTTCTTTTGCCATTTGGTCTACCTGATTTGAAATTTCCTTAATAGATGAAGTAATATTTGATATTTCATTTAATTGAGCTTGAGAAGCCTCGGCAACTTCTCCTGAAATTTCTGCTATATTTGTAGCAGTAGCTGTAGATTCTTCTGAGATGGCAGCTAACTCTTCGGAAGAAGATGCTACTTGATGTGAGGATTCCAGGACTTCAGTTGCAAAGTTTCTCATATTATCCGTTATAAGCTGTAGGGATTGAGCCATTTTACCAATCTCATCTTTTCTTTTTATCAATTTAGATTCTATATCCAGGCTAAAATCTAATTGGGATAGAGCAACAGCATAATTTGTTATTTTAGCAATTGGTTTCGCAAGGCTTCTACCAAATGTTAATGAGAATATTATTCCAATAGCTAAGGCTAACCCCATGGTGGTAATTAAAGTCGTCTTTAGTGAATTAAGACCTTTTAGTATTTCCGCTTCATCTATGCTAACTATTAAAGTCCAGTTCTTAGAACTAATAGGAGAAAAACCAATGTGGGTAATTTTACCATCTTGCTCATATTTACCGATGCCTGGAATTCCATCCTTTATCATTTGCTCCATAGTAGCTACTTCTTCTACGCTACTAGAAGAAACTCTGTCCTTTAATCCACCGAAAGTGACTACCCTACTAGAGCCATTACTGACAGTTGCACTTCCTACTACAGTTGGATGAGCAATTATATCAGCAGTCTCATTTAGTATATATGCATGTCCCCCTTCTCCAAAAGTGATTTCACTGGCAACTTTATAAAGCTCTTGAGCTGATATGCTGGCTACTACTACGCCTACATGTACCTGTTCATATTTTAAAGGTGCTGCAATTATTATTTCAGCCTTATTTGTAGCAGGGTTTATCATAGGCTCGGAGAAGAAGGTTTTTCCAAGATAAGCTTTCATAAAGTATTCTTCTTCATATATATCCAGTTGCTTACCATCGGAAAGGTATAGATTGCCTTGCCTATCCGATATCCCAATAGTGGATAATTTAAGCCTTCCCTTTTCTAAATCCAAAGTTTTGAACTTTTCTTTCATTGGGATTTCAGGGTTTCCAAGGATATCTACATTTCCCAATGTTTCAATTGAATAGGTATAACTTTTAATTCGTTCATTTACTAAATTAGCAGAGTCTATGGCTTTGTTATAGAGCAACTCTTCATAGGAGGATATTAACTCCTTTTTGGATATTAAATAAGAAATTTGGCCTATTACTATAACGAATATTATTAGTGTTAAAGTGGTAAATGTAATCATTTTAGAACTTATACTATGAGTGCTTACCTTATTATTATTTTTCTTCTTAGTTTTCTTTTTTAAAAATTTTGTTTTCCCCTTTATTATCATATGATTCCAACCCCTTTGTAAAAATGATGAATATTTTCACATATGTAATTATTAGACAAAAAATTTCAAAATCCTTTATTTTTATGAAAATTTTAGTATTATTATCAATATTATAATCATTTTAAGTTAAGTAGTCTTTAAATTTACATAGGTACTTATACCTAATTATGATAATTTGTATCATGCATTTTAATGTAATTGAATTGTAATACTTTTGTAAATTGATATTTCTATATTGTAAATAGTGGAAATTTCCCTACAATTGTAACTATTATGTAACCAAATGAAATTATTATAATATTATAATAGATTTAAGGTTGGTTACATCTAGAAAGGGGGATAATGTGAAGAAAAAAGTTTTAATTTTTCTAGTTCTCATTTTAATATTTGCTTCACCTATCTATGCGGCTGCTAGCCTAGAAGAAAAATTAGGGAATCACTGGTCGAAAAATGAGATAGAAAGGGATTTTTTACTCTACTATTTCCCCTATTTGGCAAAAGATAATTTTAATAGGCTAAATTTGAAGGAAGCTTTTTATGAAGATGAATTCCTACTATCTTTTTCTTCATTATTGAAGGAGAAAGGTTATACTAGAATGGAGATAGGCTGGAAAGAGAAATTGACTAGAATCGACATGGTGAAGCTTTTAGCTGAAAAGCTATTAGAGATTGGAGCAATAGAACTTAATCAGGAGCCAGTTCCTTTTAAAGATTTAGAAGGGGTTCCTATAGAAAAGAAGGAAACTTTACAAGCACTATATCATGCTGGGCTTATCAATGGACAGTCTAATTTTAAGTTTAATCCATATGCACATGCTACCCAAGGAGAAGTAATAATATTATTGCAGAGGGTAGATAAACTTTTAGATGAAGTCAATAAAACAGAAAATGCTGAGGAAGATGAGATTATAAATATTCCCTTTACTCTGTCTGGAATAGTCCAATCCTATTCCGGAGTAGAGGGAATTAATTCAAAGATAGGAGAAGATAAAGTATATGTAACCATTACCAAAGAATTTCCCACTACAGGTTATTCTATGGGAGTAGATAAGATCTTAAAAGAAAAGGATGAATATAAAATATATTTAAATATTACTCCCCCAAGTAAGGATAGCGAACAGCTAATGGTTATTACATTTAAAACTATTACCATCGAAATTAATAAGCAGGATTTAGGCCTTCCCCCATACAAATTTGTATGGGTTTTTTTGTGTAAATTTTGTGGATAAATTGTAGTATAATATATACATATCTATGGAGTAATGCATGGAAGGAGAATATATATGTCGAATACTGGGAAGGTAGCAAAACATGCAGCTATGATTGGAATTTTTACTTTAATAAGTAAGGTTTTAGGGTTTTTAAGGGAAGTTTTAATTGCATCTAAATATGGTTCTGGATACGAGACGGATACCTATTTTGTTGCCATGACGGCTACTACTATTTTAATGACTACAATTGGTGCTTCATTGAATACAACCCTTATACCCATTTTCACAGAAATAGGGGAGAGAAGCGGGAGAAGGGGAAAACTAAGGTATTTGAATAATATACTAAATGTAATACTACTTATTACCATATTATTAGCTTTATTTGGATTTTTTCTTTCTCCCATAATAATTAAAATATTGGCCAAGGGATTTGAAGGAGAACAGTTTCAGCTAGCGGTGAAATTGAATAGGGTAGGCCTTCCTATTGTAATTTTTTTAGGTTTTACCTATGTTTTTTCAGGATACCTACATAGTAGCGAAATATTTGGTCCTCCTGCAATTATGGGACTTCCTTATAATTTTGTATTTCTGTTTTTCCTAATCTTTTTTGCAGACAAGGGAAATATTGAGGGGCTAATGTTAACCAGCGTTGTAGCAGCATCCACCCAATTTTTAATCCAGATACCAGCTATTAGGTACCAGGGTTATAGATATAAACTGGATGTCAATTTAAGTGACCCCTATTTAAAAAGGGCCTTAGTATTAGTATTGCCAGTAATGATGGGGTCGGCTGTACAACAGTTTAATACGGTGATTGATAGGACTTTAGCCTCTAGCTTAGTAGAAGGAAGTATTTCAGCTCTTACCTATGCTTCTAGGTTGAAGGACTTAATAATCTCTGTTTTTGTAGCTGCGGTTACAACAGTAGTATTTCCAATGCTGTCTAAAGCTTTTTCGCAGGAAGATATTAGGCAGGTTAAAAAGATATTAAACCAAGGAATCAATATTATACTGATTATTACGGTACCTGCTACCATGGGGATAATAGTATTATCAGAACCTATAGTAAGAATATTTTTCCAAAGAGGTGCCTTCGATTCTAATGCAACCATTATGACCTCCCAAGCCTTCATATTCTATTCTTTAGGATTGGTAGGTGCTTCATTAAGGTTAATGTTAAATAGGGTATTTTATGCTTTTCACGATACCAAAACACCCATGTTAAATGGGGCGTTTGCAGTAGGTTTAAATATCATATTAAATTTAATATTAATAAGATTTATGGCGCATAGCGGCCTAGCATTGGCTACTAGTATATCTGCTACTTTTACTACTTTACTCTTATTTTTAAGTTTGAGAAGAAAAATAGGTCCTATAGGGTTAAGAAACTATTTGAAATGCTTTTTAAAGGTATTATTTGCATCGATAGTTATGGGGATATTAGTATATTTTATTTATTTTGGATTAACGGCTAATCTTATTAGTTCTACAATAGGAGAATTTGTTATACTAATTATGTCCATAGGCATAGGGGCAAGCATATATTTTATTTTATGTTCTATATTGAGGGTGAAAGAGGTTAGATTATTGTTTAAGGGATTAATAAGAAAATAAGATAGAAGTTTCATGAAGCCTCTGGCTTATGTATGTTCATAACCATAATATTCCTAACATAATGCTTTATCAATAATAAATCAGGGATTTCTCCCTGATTTATTATTGATAAAATACATGTCCACCAATCCTAGTTACATAAGTTTTGTTACGTACAATCCAAGAACCTGCTGATTTACTAGGGTTAAAGAAATATGTTGCATTTCCAACTGGCCTAAATCCATTTATGGCATCTTTTGCTGCATTTATACTATCCTGGGATGGAGTGTTGTAAATCGTACCATCAGCAACAGGACTGAATTGAGGTATATTATCATAATATTCAAATATTACATTGTAGATGGTATTTGGAAAATCCCAAGAATTTACCCTATTTAAAACTACATTACCAACGGCCACCTTACCCAAATAAGGTTCTCCGCCAGCTTCTGCTTCTATGATACGGGCTAACCAATAGATATCATCGGAGGTGAATCTACCTAGGGCTTGTCCCCTTGAAGCTATAGGATAGCTATATAAAGCCCTTTGAGTTTCTGGTCCAGCAATACCATCGATTCTTAAACGATGGTCTATTTGAAAATTGATAACTGCCCTTTCAGTTATCAATCCATATATTCCATCAATATAGAAATTGTAATAACCTCTAGAATTTAATTCTCTTTGCAGCCTTAAAACATCATTACCACGATGGCCATAATATAAGGTTCTGGAATAGCCACTAGCCGATGCTGGAAGGGCTAGTAGGATTAACATTACCATAACTAATAATATTGTTTTTTTCTTCATTTTCAATGCACTCCTTCCTAAATCTAGTCCGAAGTTAGCATTCGGATGGGGATAAACCCCTTTGTTGGTTCCCTCGTACCTCAAATTTAGGATCAGTCATTGCTTGATTTACAACAAAGGTTATTATATAAGAAGAAAAAGATTATGTAAACACCATAGGAGTAGATACCAGATATTACATTTACTGAAAATAGCTATTATTGCTAAAGTTTGACAAAAGGCTAGAAATTGGGATATAGGTAGTCTTGAGGGCTAAATTGCAGAATAACATAAAACAATGTCGAAGTTGACTATTATATTGATACGCTATATAATAAATAAAAAATATTCATACAATTTGTTGCTTCCTAGAGATAAATTGAGAAAGGGGATTTGGGGTAAAAAATTAATTTCATAAGGAGGCATTTAATTGACTAGAAAAGAAAAGGTTTTCAATTGTTTACAAGCTCTTTGCGACCAGGTGACTTTAGACGATTTAGAAGGTGGTTTTTCCGGTTTTCAGGCATCGGAAGTTGGACAAAAGGCCGATATAAGTAGAAATAATGCTAGTGCAGAGCTTAATGCACTGACGGCAGAAAAGAGAATAGTTAAGATTAAAGGTAGGCCAGTCTACTTTTTTACTAGGGAGAGATTGGAGGAACTTCTTTCCATAAAACTGGAAGATAAGGTATTTGAAGTAGATTCAATCAATTATTTTATTGAAAGGAAGAACGATTCTAAGAATGCAATTAAAGTAGAGGAAAAATCCTTTGAAAAGTTAATAGGGGCTAATGGAAGCTTAGATCTTCCAATTAAACAGGCCAAGGCAGCAATATTATATCCACCTAGGGGACTTCATACCTTGTTAGTAGGCTCTACTGGAGTGGGAAAAACCACATTTGCAGAGATGATGTATAATTTTGCAGTGGAATCTGGTACCATAGACTCAGATGCGGAATTTGTAATTTTTAACTGTTCAGAATATGCCAACAATCCCCAATTATTATTATCCCAATTATTTGGTTATAAAAAGGGTGCCTTTACAGGAGCAGATACTGATAAAGCAGGTCTTGTGGAAAAGAGCAATGGAGGAGTACTATTATTAGATGAGATACACCGGCTTCCACCTGAAGGTCAGGAAATGCTTTTCTTGTTAATGGACAAGAATATCTATAGGCGTCTTGGAGAGACGGGAAATACTAGAAAGGCCAATGTGTTATTAATAGGAGCTACTACTGAAGATGTTAACTCCAGCCTATTGCAAACCTTTTTAAGAAGGATTCCAATGGTAATAAAATTACCGGATCTATCTGAAAAGCCTTTAATAGAAAGGCTTCAACTTATTAAACAGTTTTTCCTTGATGAGGCAAAATGTGTACAAGTACCCATTAGAGTCAGCAAAGACGTAATAAAAGCCTTCCTTCTATATGATTGTAATGGGAATATTGGGCAGTTAAAAAGCGATATACAATTGACCTGTGCTAGAGGTTTTTTGGATTATAGAACCTATGATAAGGATAGGATAGAAATACACACATCTTTATTACACGACTACATATATAAGGGACTATTAAAACGAGGATATAATAATCAGGAGATAATGGATCTTATTGGTAGAGATAATAGTAACTATTATGAATTTACGCCCTTTGATGAAGGGTTTACAATGTTAGGCGAATATGATATTTCTGAGGACTTATATAAAATTATCAAAGAAAAACATATAGAGTATTCCAAGCAAGGTTATTCCAAACAAAAAATTAATCAAATGCTAAACGTATATATAGAAGAGTATATTAAAAGACTTATAAAGAGATTCGATATTGTAAGGGGGATTCCAAAGGATGAAGAGTTGTTTAAGATAGTCAGTCCAAAAGTCTATTATGCTATGGAATTGGCTTTAAATCTTGTAGAGCAAAAATTCAAGAAAAGATATAACAAGAAGGTCCTTATTGGGCTCTGTATGCATATTTGCGCTTTGATGGAAAGGAGTTATGAGGGAAAGACTTTGGATTATCCTCAATTAAATGATATAGTGCTCAATAATCCCGTTGAATTAAATGCAGCAAGGTTAATTAAGGAGATACTTGAAGAGGAATTAGGTATAAGTATTCCTAAGGAAGAAATAGGAATTATAGCCATGTTCTTAAGTTCAGTTAATGCAGACTTAGGGGAGTCAGAAGGAGCAATAGGGGTAATTGTTTTAGCCCATGGTAAATCTACTGCTTCTAGTATAGCAGATACAGTAAATAGTTTACTAGGAACCAAACATTGTAAAGCTATAGATATGCCCTTAGACTGTAAAGTGGAGGAAGTCCTTGATAAAACAATAAATATGGTAAAATCTATCGTTCAAGGCAAAGGAGTACTTCTTATGGTGGATATGGGTTCATTAGTTGCTTTTGCAGAAATAGTAACAAAAAAGACTGGTATAGAAACTAAATCTGTGGAAATGGTTTCAACGCCTATGGTGTTAGAAGCGGTAAGAAAGGCTATGCTTCCAGAAATGACCCTTAACCAGCTTTGTGAAGATATTCAAAATGTAGGTCCTTATATTGGTAGAGTACTTACTAAGGATATAAAAAATAAAGTGCTAATTGATGAACCTAAGACAATTATTACCACCTGTTTAACAGGACAGGGAAGTGCCATAAAACTTGTTCAGTTTATAAATAATGCGCTACCTATAATCAAAGATTATAACGTTAATTTGGTGCCATTAAATTATGACCAGGATACTAAATTGAATGGGATAGAAACAAAAAACCTGATTGCAGTAGTGGGAACGGTAGATTTAAAGATTCCCGATGTGCCATATATTCCAATTGATGAAGTTATTATTGGAGATGGATTAAAGACACTTGAGAAATTGATAACAGGACAAGAATTAGGCAATTATAATAAGCCTTCAGAATATAGCATTATTGGTGTACTAGAAGAAACATTGGCATTTCTAAATCCAATCAAAGCTTATGAAATTATTAGAAATGTATTTATTAAGATAATTAATGAACTGGGATTGGTAAACAATGATCGTATGAGAATAGGGTTTTTGTTTCACACCTGTACCATGGTAGAGAGGGTATTAACAGGTGAAAGTTTAACGTATAATAATATTCAGAGGTTGATTCAAGCAAAACCTCAGTTATATAAGGTAATAAAAAATAATTTACAAGAAATTGAGGAGAAATTTGGCATTGAGATTCCTGATACAGAAATAGGATATATAATGGATTTTTTTGATGCACAATAAAGCAAATCAAATAATAGTGAAGCACATGATAATTTTGATCATGTGCTTTTTTATTTACATTTTATTAAAGTTTGATAATTTAAGGCTTTTCAAAGTTTTTCTGCGAAGTGAGACGTAAATTGGCACAATAGTTGCTCTAATAAGTGGCAGCAAAAATATTACTAATAAGTATTCAACTATCATTAAGCAAAAAGATACAAGAATAAGAAAGATTTCAATGGAAGCATAAAAAATTTAGAAAGGGAGCTGAAAATGATTGGAATATTAATTGTCACACATGGAAAATTTGGACATGAACTATTAAAAAGTGCTGAGCTCATAATAGGACAGCAAAAAAATGTTTTAACGTTAGGCCTTGAACATGGGGATAGTATTGAAGAATTACACCATCAAATTAAAACTTCAATAGAAAAATTGGATGAAGGAGATGGAGTCTTAGTCTTAACTGATTTATTTGGAGGAAGTCCTTCAAATGCAGCGGCAGCAAATATGGAGCATTTAAATTTTCATAGTCTTACGGGAGTGAATTTACCAATGCTTATAGAAGTTCTTAGCATGAGAGAATGTGTAGATATAGGAGAGTTGGTTGACTCTGCATTTAAAGCCGGATATGAAGGTATTAAAAACATTGGAGCAATATTAAATAATAATATATAAAATTGGAGGGGAAAAGATGGTAAACATTGTTTTAACTAGGATTGATGACAGATTAATTCATGGTCAGGTTATGACAGCCTGGGTAAAATCAACAGAAGGCAATAGGATAATCATTGTAGACGACGCAGTAGCACAGGACCAATTCCTTCAGAGAGTATTAAAAATGGCAGCACCTCCTGGCATAAAAGTTGAAGTATATGATGTAGGAGAAGGAGCTGAAGCATTAAAAGCAGAGGCCAAAGAAGGTGAAAGGGTAATTATTTTAGTTAAATATCCTCATACTATCGAAAAACTAGTGGATAAAGGGGTTAAAATTGAAAAATTAATAGTTGGAGGCATGGGAGCAGGCCCTGGAAGGAAGAAATTCTACAGAAATATTTCAGTATCAGAGGAGGAAAAGGCTATCTTTTCTCGATTATTAGATAAGGGGGTGGAAATCGATATCAGAATAGTACCTGATGACAAGCCTATTGAAATATCTACACTGTTATAACAAATGGTAGAAAAGGTTTTATAAAATTTAAAAGGTTTCTCGAAAAATGAAGGGAGGAAATGGAATTGGAAATTACCGCTTTTAAGGCATTTTTAATAGCTTTGGTATATTATCTGGGCAATTCCAGTTGGCTTTTTGGAGTTGGATATTACACATTATATAGACCTTTGGTTGCAGGACTTATAGTTGGAATTATACTTGGAGATCCAGTTCAAGGAACTATTATAGGTGCGACTATTAACCTTATGTATGTAGGATTTATATCTGCTGGAGGAGCATTACCTGGTGATCCAGCTTTGGCGGGAACTTTAGGTACAGCATTAGCCATAAGTTCAGGGCTAGAACCAGAAGCAGCTTTAGCATTGGCAGTACCATTGGGTTTGTTGGGAACTTTAATATGGTTTGGCAGGATGACATTGAATTCCTTTTTTGTTCACTGGGTTGATAAACGGGCAGAAGAAGGAGATGCTAGAGGAGTTTCATTATTAAACATGATACCAGCACAAGTTTTCCTATTTATAATAAGTTTTATACCAGTATTTTTAGCAGTATTATATGGTCCACAAGCAGTAGAATCTGCAATAGCTTTCCTTGGAGAAAACGTATTAAGTGCATTAATGGTAGTAGGAGGCATGATGCCTGCTCTAGGTATTGCAATGAACTTAAGAGCAATATTTAAAGGTGATAATCGTGCATACTTTTTCTTAGGGTTCTTTTTAAGCATTTATCTAAAATTAGATGTAATAGGAATAGCAATATTTGGAGCAATAGCGGCATTTATCCATATGACTTTCAAAAAGGATATTTTGGAATCGGAAAGCAATGTTTAATATCGATTAAAGAGAGGAGTTGGCTGGTTTGAGCGATAAGGTTAATAATAAAAAGTTGTCTAAAAAGGAATTAGTAAAATCGTGGTTTTTATGGCTTACTTTTTGTCAATCTACCTATAGTTATGAAAGGATGCAAGCTCCAGGTTTTGCACACTCTATGGCTCCAATAATTAATAAATTATACGACAAGAAAGAAGATAGAGCATCAGCATTACAAAGACATTTGGTGTTTTTCAATACCCAACCAACTATCGGATCAATCATACCTGGAATTACAGCAGCTATGGAAGAGGAAAAGGCTAATGGAGCACCTGTAAGCGATGAAGCCATAAATGCAATTAAAACAGGGTTAATGGGTCCTTTGGCAGGAATCGGAGATACTTTAATTCAAGGGGCTGTAGTTCCAATATTATTGGCTATTTGTATAGGTATATCTAGAGAGGGTAATGTATTAGGACCTGTATTATACTCCATTTTAGTTTCTGCTGTAGTAATGGGTGTTAGCTATATACTCTACATGCAAGGTTATAGGTTTGGTAGTAATGCTGTTGAAAATTTACTCCAAAGTGGAACTTTTAATAAGGTAATTATGGCAGCTGGAGTATTAGGATGTACAGTAATAGGAGCCCTAACTGCTCAATATGTAAGTTTATCCACACCTATTACAATGACTTTTGGTGAATCGAAAATAGCCTTACAGGCAGATATAATTGATAAAGTTTTCCCTGGTCTACTTCCTTTGCTATTGACCTTTGGTGTATATAAGTTGCTACAAAAAGGAGTAAGCCCAGCAAGGATAATGCTAATTATAATTGTAGCCGGAGTTGTAGGAAGTTTAATAGGAATATTCTAGTTTAGATTTCAAGCCAGAGATAAACCATTTAATCTCTGGCTAAGAAATCTATGTAAATTGCTTAGATTTGAAATTGATTTGGACAAAATGGGGGGTCTTAATATGAAGAGAAGATTAAATAATATTTTTAGAAAAGATGGAAAGTCAGTAGTATTAGCAATGGACCATGGTAATGGTTTAAATGTTTTACCAGAATTAAATGATACAGGCGAAATATTAAAAAAGTGTGTTGAAGGCGGTATTGATGCCATACTCACTACCTATGGAATAGCTACAACATTTCAAGAAGAATTAGGGAATATCGGATTAATACTAAGAATTGATGGAGGTACATCATATCTTGCCAAAACTTACGATAAAAGTATGGAAGTAATATATAGCATTGAAGATGCCATAAGAGTTGGTGCTGATGCAGTGCTCTGTATGGGATTTCCAGGTGCAAGTAATGAAGATGTAACCCTTAAAGGATTAGCTAGATTAGTAAGTGAAGCAACCCGATGGAATTTTGTAGTTGGTGCCGAAATGCTTCCAAGGGGATTTGAGGGAGATGATGATGCAAGAACTCCAGAAAATATAGCATCTGCATGCAGGATAGGTGTAGAATTAGGAGCAGATTTTATTAAGACAGATTATACAGGAGATATTGAAAGCTTTAAAAAGGTAGTTGAAGGCTGTTATAAACCTGTTTTAGTACTTGGCGGAGGAGCAACTAAGTCTGAAAAGGATTTGCTTCAGATGATAAAGGAAGCTATGACAGCAGGAGCAAAAGGTGTAATTATAGGTAGGAATATTTGGAGACATGAAACACCAGATAAATTAGTTAAAGCTATAGTGGCAATAGTCCATGAAGATGCAGATGTGGAAGAAGCATTAAAATTATTATAAAGCTTTTAAATAAAAATTAGAAGTTCAACCAAAGAAAAGTGTAATCCATAGTTTTTTAGTTATAGGAGGATAATTCTTTGAAAGATAAAAAATACCCTTCAATAGGCAGGGGAGAAGCTTGGGCCTTATTGGCTGCTTTTAGCTATGCATTAACAAATGTAGTTTTAAAATGGGCTCTTGCTGATGCTCCCCCTCTTTTTGGGGCAGCAATTAAAACCATGCCTATGTGGTTAATTTCAATTATAGTCTTTCTTGGTAAGGAATATTTGAAGAAGTTAAATCCTAGGTCTGAGGATTTTATTGGTATGGATAGTATTCTCATATTAGCTTTATTAGGATTTATAGTTTATGTTTTAGGGAATTGGGCCTTTTTTGAGGCCTTAAAAGTAGGTGCAGTTATATTGACTACACCTATTATGGGAACCCAGGCTATGTGGGCTACTTTGATTTCCTATATTTTTTTAAAGGAAAAGATGAATTTCCCCATGATCCTAGGAATGCTTATAAGTTTTTTAGGTGTCATACTATTAACAATAGGAAATTTGGGAGGAAATATAATGTTAGAAGGATGGCAAAAAGCTGTTCCTTTGACGCTTTTAGCCGCTTTATGTTATTCCTCCTCTGGAGTTATAAAACGGTATTTATTCACCAAGAAATCCTTAGATAGATGGACTGTAAGCTTTTTAGAAGTGACTACGGGAGAGATTTTACTTCATATAATTTTTTTGATCCAAGGTAACAATTACTATTCAATAATTCCATGTATTACTATTAGTAAGTTTATCTTTGCAGGCTTATTTGGTGCTCTTGCTATTATTTCTATTACAACGGCTACTTCATTAACCCAAGTTGCTAGCGCCACAACCATTAATTCTACCCAAACTGCAATAGCACCAATCTTAGCCATGATTTTATTAGGTGAAAAAGTAAATCTGGAAGTAGGATTAGGAATAATTTTGATTATGGCTGGAGTAATGATAGTCCAGTTGAAGAAACCAGTTACCGATTAGTGAGAGAAGAAATTAATTTAAATAGATAAAACTAAAAGGAGGAAATAAAAATGAGTGAAAAGATGAAGGCAGCAGTTATAACGGATGAAAGGAAGGTAGAGATATTAGAAATAGAAAAGCCAGTTCCAAGAGAAGGGGAAATACTGGTAAAGATTAAAGCATGTGCACTTTGTACATGGGAACAAAGAACTTTTCTAAAAATAACAAAGATGCCTCTACCATTTTTAGGAGGGCATGAAATGGCAGGGGTTATTGAGTCTGTTGGGGAAGGGGTGGATGAGGAAGAGTTCCCAATAGGTCAAAGGGTTGCAGTACGATCCTTTAATTCCTGTGGTAGATGTTATTACTGTAGACAGGGAAAAGAAAATCTATGTATTAATGCTCATAAACCTCAACCTGGTCCACGTAGGGAAATAGGTGGACCGGGGGGGTTGGGACAATATCTTGTTGTAAAACCACAAGACATATTTAAACTTCCTAACGACCTACCCTTTGAATACGGTGCATTTACTGAACCATTAGCCTGTGTAGTAAATAGTATGGAACAGGCTCAAGTGAAATTAGGAAATGATGTAGTAATAATCGGTGCAGGAATAATGGGATTATTACATGTAATGGTTAGTAAATTGAGAGGGGCAAGGGTTATAGTCAGTGAACCAGATCCAGTTAGGAGAGAAAAAGCTAAAGAAGCTGGTGCAGATATAACAATTAATCCATTAGAAGAAAATTTTGTAGAAAAAATTAAAAGTCTTACTGAAGGAAGGGGCGCAGATGTAATCTTTAACACTACTGCTATAGCAAAGATAGCTGAGGAAGCAGTTCAAGGCTTAGGGAAAACTGGTAGAGTTATAATGTATAGCTCCATCCATCCAGATGAACCCATTTCAGTAAGCCCCAACTGGATTCATAATACTCAAGTAGTAATTACAGGTGCAGTAAGTCCACCTGTAGAAGCATTCCATACATCATCCATATTGCTTTCTAAAGGATTAGTCGTACCTGATAAATTGATATCTGCTAAATTCCCGTTAGAAGAAGCCCAGAAAGCTTTCGAAGAAGCAATTAAGCCAGATACCTACAGAATAGTAGTTATGAATGAATAGTTGGTTTTTTTAACTAAAAATTAGATGGATAGTACTATCCATCTAATTTTTAGGATTATTTGTATTCATTTAAATAGACTATTAGGTTGAGGAGGCGAATTATGGCTAAGCTAAAAGCTGTTTATTATGTTAATCAATTCTATGCAGGTATAGGTGGAGAAGAAAAGGCTGATATGGGTCTAAAAGTATTGGATGATATAAAGGGGCCAGCTATTGCTATAGGAAGTTTTTGGGGAAACGAGATGGAAGTTGTAAAAGTAATTTCCTGTGGAGATAATTTTATCAATAATGATGAAAAGTATGAGAGCATATTGCCAGAAATAGATAGGATTATGGAAAAAATAAATCCAGATGTGTTTATTGCAGGTCCTGCATTTAATGCTGGTAGATATGGTGTTGCATGTGCTAAATTATGCGATTATGTAAAGAAGACTCACAATATACCAAGTGTTACAGCTATGTATTATGAGAATCCAGCAGTTCAGATGTATGTAAAGGATAACTATATTATAGAAAGTTCAGAAACATCGGCTGGTATGAAAGAAGTGCTTCCGATTCTAGGCAAATTTTCATTGAAATTAGCTAAGGGAGAAAAAATTGGTCCAGCTAGAATAGAAGGCTATTTACCTACAGGCCATAGATATAATGAATATCATGAAAAGACTGGTGCACAAAGGGTGGTGGAAATATTATTAAAGAAATTAAAAGGGGAGAAACATAAAACGGAAATCCCGCTAAGAGGTTTTGAAAAGGTTAGTCCTGCAGATCCAATTAAGGATTTAAAAGAAGCTCATGTAGCCTTAATTACGACAGGCGGATTGGTGCCTAAAGGTAATCCGGACAAATTGAAACAGGCTTTTTCTGTAACCTACGGTAAATACAATATTGCTGGATTAGATCTAATTCCTAAAGGGGATTTTATTTCAATTCATGGTGGATATGACACTACAATAGTGGATGAGGATCCAAATAGATTAGTTCCATTAGATGAGTTACGCATATTAGAAAGAGAAGGAAAAATAAATAAAGTTTACGACGAATTTTTTACTACATGTGGCATCGGAACCAATGTGGAAAGCAGTAAAAAAATAGGCAGAGGAATTGCTGGCGACTTGAAGACTAATAAAGTAAATGTGGCATTATTAACTTCTACCTGAGGGACATGTACTCGTTGCGTTGCAACTATTTCAAAGGAATTGGATAAAGAAGGCGTTCCAAATGCTGTTATTACAGCTTTCACATCTATAGCTTATAATGTCGGTGCTAATAGGATCGTCTTTGGCGGAGACTTTACTAATCCTGTAGGGAATCCTGAATTGCCATTGGAAAGAGAAAGGTTCTATAGGCGGAATATTCTTATGAAGGCATTAGAAGCTGTAAGTACTCCGGTATCCGAACCTACTATTTTTTATGTTGACGAAAGTAAGGAGGGGTAATGTGAAACTTAAAAGGCAGTATTTTGATGTGAAAGATGTGATTTTTTCCGATAAAACTCAATATAAGGATGGAGTATTATCTATTAATGAGGAAGAATTATTAGAAAAAATTAGGCCATTAATGAAAAGTGTTACTGATGTAGATTTTGAGCTTGTTAAACCTGGGGAAAGTGCAAGGATAGTCCATGTGTTAGACACAATACAGCCAATGTACAAAGTAGAAGGTATTGGGAAGCAATATTCTGGTTTTTTTGGCCATCCAAATGTAGTAGGTGAAGGGATAACAAATTTATTAAGAGGTTTCACTGTAATGGAAAGTGCCCCTCTACCATGGGATGAAAGCAGTGCTAGCAGTGGTCTATTATATCCAAGGGACGCAATTATAGATATGATTGGTCCAATTGCTGGATTTACTCCTTTTTCACAAACTATCAATCTAGTTATAACTTATAAGCTTTTAGAAGGAAAATCATCAGCAGAATATGATAATGATATTAGACTTTGTGGACTAAAGGTTTCGGAAATTTTGGCTGAGTTAACTGTAGGACAAGTCCCAAATGAAGTAGAAGAATTTTCCATATCCAATATAAACCCTGAACTACCCAATGTAGTATTGGTATGGCAATGTCAAAATCAAGGAGTTTATTCAAATACCTATTTATACGGTCATGATATATCTAATTTAGTGCCAACCTTATTGCACCCAAATGAGATGTTAGATGGTTGTATTGTAAGTGGGAATTATGTATGGCCAGCATTCAAAGTGCCAACCTATTTGCATGTAAATCATCCCATATTGTTAGAACTATATAGACTTCACAATAAGGAACTGAACTTTAGAGGTGTAATATTGAGCAGAAGTCATAATCCTACCAATTGGCATAAGGAACGTTCTGCTAATTTCTGTGTTAAGTTGGCTAAGTATTTAGGAGCGGATGGACTTATAATGGCTTGGGAAGGTGGAGGAAATGCAGCTGTAGATGGGATGTTAACAATCCAAGCCGCAGAAAAGAATGGAATAAAAGCTTCAACCATTACATTTGAATTTGGGGGAGTAGATGGAACGGAAGGAATACTTTTAGTAGATGATGTTCCAGAAGCGGATGCCATAATTAGTGGTGGCTCAATAGAAAAGCCTTACACACTGCCGAAGGTTGAAAGGGTAGTTGGTGGTGAAGTATTGAGACTTAATAAGGAATCAGGTGGATACTTCCCCCCAGCAAATAAGAGTATAACCTTTGATACGACTACTCATTTCTATTGTTCAGGAAATCAATCGGGGCATGGCAAACTATTTGCTGAAGCCTATTAGATTTACTTATAAGGGGGTAGTGACTTTGATGGATCCTTATAAATATGTTAAAGATGAACCCTATAAGCTTTATATAAATGGTGAGTTCCTTGAATCAGAATCAGGAGAAACTATGGATGTAATAAATCCTGTAAATAATCAGTCTTTTGCAAAAGTATATAAAGGTGGAGAAAATGATGTAAAAAAAGCAATAAAAGCTGCCAAAGATGCATTTGATAAGGGACCCTGGGGTAAGATGACTAATTTGGAAAGGAGTAAACTACTTTTAAAATTCAAAGATACATTGGCTAAAAAGCAGGAGGAATTTGCTTGTTTGGAAACACTGGATTGTGGGAAACTCTATCCCAGCGTACTATATTATGAATTGCCTCAAAGCTTAGATGCTTTTGAATACTACGCAGGGAAGGCTAGGTGCATAGAAGGGAAGGTAGTCCCTGTAGATGGTGGTGGAAACTATTTAAATTATGTAAATTGGGAACCCTATGGAGTTGTAGCTGAAATATTGCCTTGGAATGGCCCATTGATGATGGGTTGCCAGAAAATTGCTGCTATTTTGGCTGCAGGAAATACTGTAATTGTAAAACCTTCTTCTTGGGCATCTTTAAGTTGGTTGGCTTTAGCCTCTGTGTTTGAAGAGGCGGGATTCCCTAAAGGGGTAGTGAATATTGTAACAGGTCCAGGATCTTTGGTAGGAGAAGTTCTTGTCAAAGACAAGGATGTGGACATGATATCTATGACAGGAGGAACAGAAACGGGCAGAAAGGTATTTAATGCAGCTAGTTCTACTATAAAGGATTTAGCGTTAGAATTAGGAGGGAAAAGCCCTAATATCATTTTTGAAGATGTAGATATAGAAAATGCAGCCAAATGGGCATTACATGGATTTACATTAAATTCTGGACAAGTGTGTGTATCCGGTACCAGAATAATAGTTCAGGAGTCTATTTATGATAAATTTGTAGAAGCCTTATGCAGGTATAGTAATGAATTTAAACCAGGTGATGGATTTAATTATGAAAAAGGTGTGAATTTTGGTCCCCTAATTTCAAAAGAGCATTACAATAATGTGTGCAACTATATAGAGAAAGGGATTAAAGAAGGGGCAACTTTAATTAAAGATGGTAGATGTGTTGCAGAAGAATTGAAGGATGGTAATTTCATATTACCTACTATTTTTACTGATATAACTCCTGAAATGACAATTTTTCAGGAAGAAATATTTGGACCTGTAGTATGTGTAAGTAAATTTAAAACGGAGGAAGAAGCTATAAACTTAGCAAATTTAGTGGATTATGGATTAGCAGGAGCTGTATTTACAAAGGATGTGGCAAGAGCCCATAGGGTAGCAGCTAAGATTAAAGGTGGACAAATTTATATTAATACCTATTTCAGCAAAGGAATGGTAGAATCTCCCGGAGCAGGTTGGAAACAAAGTGGAATAGGAGTGGCAGGAATTCATAAATATATGCGTTCTAAAACAATCTTTGTAGAATTAGGAGATAATGTGAATCCTCCATTTTAAAAAGGTAGTAAATTCCATAATAAAGAAAGGGGAAGGCTATGATTGATAAAAGCCTTATAGTGAATTTTTTGGATGAAACTAAGAATACGTCAGAAAGGTGTAAATCAGTTCTAGTTGAAGATATAGTAAAACTAGCAGATTTGTTTGAAAAAACTTTTGAGAATGGGAATAAGATAATAGCATTTGGTAATGGAGGTTGCGCTGGAGTAGCCAACATAATGGCAGCATCATTTATAGGTAGGTTTAAATCTGGCAAAGAAGGTAGACCAGTATTGTCCTTATCTTCAAATGTAGACATAATAACTACCCTATCTAACGACTATGGATTTGAAAACATCTATAAAAAACAAGTAGAGGTATATGCTTCGCAAAACGACTTAGTTATCGGATTAAGCACCAGTGGAAATTCGTTAAATGTAATAAATGGAATAGAAAAGGCAAAAGTTAAAGGAGCCTATACAGTTGCCATAACTGGTGAAAGTGGGGGCAAATTAAAAGAAATTGTAGATTTCATCATAAAAATACCAAGTAGACAACCAACTCAGATAGAGAATGTAATGGCTGAAATTAATTCTATTCTCTGTAAAGTATTGAAATAAATTTTTATATAAAATAATAATTTAAGGAGGAGTTTAAATGCCATTAGTTACTACTAAAGAGATTTTAGTAAAGGCCAGAAAGGAAGGTTATGCTGTACCAGCTTTCAACGTAACCGACATGCAAAGTATTCAGACGGTGGTGAAGGTATGTGAGGAAGAAAATGCACCTTGTCTATTAGAGGCTACAGAAACCACTATAGATACTTATGGTGCAGAATATATAGCTGCGATAGTTAAGGTTGCTGCTAGTGAGGCAAAAGTACCTGTAGCTTTTCACTTGGACCATTCCTATAGGTATGCGACCTTCGTAAAGGCCATAAAAGCGGGATTTAGTTCCGTCATGATTGATGCATCCCAAAAGCCTTTTGATGAGAATGTAAGAATAACAAAGGAAATTGTAAAATTGGCTCATTCTGTTGGAGTAGCTGTAGAAGCTGAATTAGGTCATGTAGGACAAGGCTCTAGTGATGAAGAAGAGAATAAGAAGATGTATACAGATCCAGACGAAGCAGCTAAGTTTGTTGAATTAACCAATGTAGATTTTCTAGCTGTTGCAATTGGTACAGCTCATGGATTGTATAAGTATGAACCAAAGCTTGATTTAGATATACTTAAAAAGATAAGTGAAAAGGTGTCCATACCATTAGTATTACATGGAGGTTCTGGGACTCCAGGTATGGAAAAAACTCCACCATTAGGAATTTCAAAGGTTAATGTATTCACAGATTTGCAAATACCAATAAGGGAAAAAGCTAAGGAGATATTAACTACACAACCATTGGAGAAATTATATACTCCTACAATATGGAAACCAGCTAATGAAGCGGCTGTTCCAGTAATCAGGGAATACCTAGTTAAATTAGGTGCAAAAGGCAAAGCATAATACTGGAGGGATTTTATATGCTAAATTTCAATTATTCAATACCAACTAAAATATTCTTTGGTAAAGGTCAAGTGGATGTTTTAGAAGAACAGATAAAAGACTATGGAACAAAAGTACTTTTAACCTATGGGGGAGGAAGTATTAAGAAGAATGGTATATATGATAGGGTAACTGATATATTAAACCAAAATAATATAGAGTTTTATGAGTTATCAGGCATAGAACCTAATCCTGATATCAAAAGTGTAAGAGAAGGTGTGAAAATCTGCAAGGATAATAATGTAGATCTTATTTTAGCAATTGGAGGAGGCAGCACCATAGATTGTTCAAAGGCAATAGCTGCGGGATACTATTATGATGGAGACCCTTGGGATCTTGTATCCAAGAAGGCACCAGTAACTAATGCACTACCCCTTGGAGTTGTTCTTACAATGTCAGCAACTGGTTCAGAAATGAATTCAGGTGCAGTCATATCTAATAGGGAGACAAAACAAAAGCTGCATATAATGCATTCAAATTTAATGCCTAAATTCTCTATATTAGATCCAACTTATACTTTTACTCTTCCAAAGGAGCAAACAGCAGCAGGTATAGCTGATATAATGAGTCATACTTTTGAAAGTTATTTTACCTTAAATGATGGAGCTTACCTACAGGATAGGTTTGCAGAAGCAATACTAAAAACCTGTATAAAGTATGGTAAGATAGCCTATGATGAAGCGGAAAACTATGAAGCAAAAGCCAACATAATGTGGGCTGCTCCCAATGCAATAAATGGACTTGTTTTATGCGGTAAAAATGCCATCTGGAGTGTTCATGGTATAGCTCAAGAGTTGACAGCTTATTACGGGTTAACTCATGGTGTAGCCTTGGCAATCTTAACTCCAGTATGGATGGAGTACGTACTAGATGACGAAAGGGTAGACAAGTTCGCAGAATATGGAGTAAATGTATGGGGAATAGATCCCAATAAGGATAAGTATGAAATAGCTAAGGAGGCAATAGAAAAGACTAGCGAATTCTTTACTTCAATAGGATTGCCTAAATCATTAAGGGAAGTCGGAATAGGGGAAGAAAATCTAGAAAAAATGGCACAGGCCGCAATCGATGACAAAGGCGGGGTAATAGGCAATTTCAAACCATTATATTATGATGATGTTTTGGAAATATTAAGACGAGCCTTATAAGGGAAAAGGAGCAATAGAGTAAAGTAAACTCTATTGCTCCACTATTATTTTATAAGCTATATCGAACAAATTCTTTAGATTTTTCTTATTTGTAGTATAATAATATCTATTTTTTATACTAGGCTCAAAATTAAGTATTCCGAGATTTAAGAGAAGGTTTAAATGGTAGGATAGAGTTGCTGTTGATAGATTAAAATAATTGGCTAGTTCTCTGTTATACCAAGGACGCTTACTGGTCATTCTTATAATTTCTAATCTTGTTTCATCGGAAAGAGCTTTGAAGAGGTTCTTACATTGTTCATGATTTAATTTATGATTAAATTTGTGTTCTATTGAATGTCCAAATAATATTATAAAAGTATCATCAACGTAATAATGGAAAAGACCTAAATCTATGTAAAAGCTTTCAATCATTTTTAACTTTTTTTCATTAGTTATAAATTCAGTGTAATCTGCTAATCCTATGGTATTTAAAAATTCAATAGGATCCTTTTGAAATAATTCGTTATGTTTATCACGTTTTTCTTCCATAAATTCGTACACTTTTTCTTCAAAGGGTTGATAATATAAGCGATAAAAGGTTTCGTATACTTCTATAACCTTTTTTTTATATTCCTCAGGATGATTCTTTATTTGCATAAAAATCAAGGCTTTCTCTTCATCGTATGTATCCATTAAAGCATTTTTAATTAATACATCATCACTGTCAAAAGGTAGCTCTATATCGAATCTATTATACATGAGTCTAACCAATTCATTGGCTTCTATAGATTTAATATATTCTATGAGCATTAAGGGCTCCTTGAAATCCTTTTCAAGTATGATCTCAATGGAAGCATCCACCATATCTATGGTAGTGTTAGCAACAAATATTAAGTCATTCCTAAATATGGGAGATATATTGTCATCCACGTATTTTAACCAGTCTTTTACTTTTTTGCTTGGGGCGAAATCTAAAATATCATTTGTAAGATTTTCTTGAACGATATTCCTACCCCAATTAATTCTATGGTATCTATTAATGGTGTATTTAAACATGGATTCCACAAATTCTATGGCCTTATTATATTCAATCTTATACTCCATTTGTCCACCTCCTTTCGATATACTAAATAATACCACAAAGTATTTGATAAATAAAGAATAAAATATAAATAGAAAATTTTCTAACTATATAAGAAAATCATTGAATATTAAATATTTTTAATATATACTATATTAAAATCAAATTTATATTAGGCTTGGTCCTATATTTAATATTTATTGTTATAAAAGAAGGGGGATATTATGGAAAAAAGGAGATTTATAATTATCTATGTTATTTTAATCACAATTATGTTCGGGTTGATAGGCTGCTCTAATGACGATATTGCTATTACTGCAGAGGATGCTGAAGCCTATGGAATAATTGAAACTAATATGTCTACAGATGAAAAATTGGAAGATTTTGAGTATATGTATACACTTTTGAAAGAAAACTATCCTTTTTTCAAAGTAAATAAAAGATTACATAATGTAGATTGGCTAAAGAATAAAAGCAAATATGAAAAGATGATTAAAAATACAAAAAATGATGCTGAATTTTTCGTAGCCTTAGACAATATTTTGAGCGATTTAAATAATCCTCATACCCATATATTTAGTGGCGATGTATATAAGAGATATTATAAACATTTTTATCCATATGAACATCCGATATTGAATTATGAAAAATCCATGGAACGCTATGGTTTTGACGGAAATGTTGAGAATATAGACCTAGATCCAAATTCCGATTTTTTAATTATTGACGATGAAGTATTAAAAACTGACATATTGATTGAGGATGAGGTAGCTTATATGAAAATAGATTCTATGTCTTACAACCATATAAAGGAAGATTATGTAAAAGTGGAAGCATTTTTAAAGGAAGTAGAAGATTATGACAAATTAATTATTGATATTAGGGGTAATACAGGAGGTTTTGACGACTATTGGAAGAATATTGTAGGCTTCTTAATAGATGAGACATTAAAAGTTGAATATTATTCCTTTTACAGAGGTGACTACAGGGATAAGTATGATTTATATAAGGTTCCCTTTAGCAAACCCATAGAAGACTTAGATGAGGGAATACTGAATGAGTTTCCACCTGAAGTAAGGGAGGATTACGATTATTATTCTAAAAATGTAGTTATGGTTCAGCCTTGGAACGTATTGGATTTTAAGGGGAAGGTTTACTTGTTAGTTGATAGATATGTATTTTCATCTGCAGAGAAGTTTGCTTCCTTTGCAAAGGATTCTGGCTTTGCTACCTTGATAGGAGAACCTACTGGTGGGGATAGAGTTTTTCCAGAAATACCATTTGCGTATTTGCCAAATAGCGGATTTGTAATTCGATTCAGTGCTGAGTTAGGTATAAATAGTGATGGCACTATCAATATGGAAACTAAAACTATACCCCATATTCAAGTAGATGCTACTCCTAATGATGATTTTACTAAAGATATGTGTATCCAAGCAGCAATAGAAGATTAAAAGGCATGTTAGAAATTATTGACACGTGTTAGAAAATATTCTATACTTAAGGTAATAGTTAAACTATTAACTATATCTATATTGTAGTTAATAGTATTAGATTAGTTAATAATTAAATTAACAAAAATGGGAGGGATTTTAATGAAAATCAAGAAGTATTTGTCCTTGTTTCTTATACTAACTCTAATTTTGACAGGGTTAGTTGGATGTGGTGGAGATAGCAAGGAAACAGGACAAGCTGCACAAGAAGGAGAACAAGTTGAAAACAGTGAAATTGGTATTGATAGTGAACAGTATCTTAATGGATATCTTGTAGCAGAACCTAGTACTTTAGACCCATCAAAAGGTTCAGATTCTTATTCCAATACAGTATTAAACAATGTATTAGAACCTTTAACTAGATTGGAAGAAGACGAGAACTTAAATAATATATTGGCTCCGGCTGGTGCTGAAAGATGGGATGTTAATGAAGATGGCACAGTATGGACTTTCTATTTAAGGGATAACAAATGGTCTGATGGAGAGCCAGTAACAGCTCATGATTATGAATATGGTATTAAACGATCTTTAGACCCAAATACTGGTTCACCTTATGCTTATCTATTAACTCCAATAAAGAATGCAGCAGCAGTAAATAGTGGAGAGCTTCCAGTAGATGAGCTTGGCGTTAAAGCACTTGATGATAAGACCTTAGAAATAACATTAGAATATTCAACTCCATATTTTGTGCAGTTAACATATCAAAGAGTAATGTTACCGCAGAGAAAAGATATAGTAGAGAAATATGGTGATACTTATGGTACAGAGCCAGATACCATAGTATATAATGGACCATTTATTTTAACTGAATGGATACATAATAGTGAACTTAAATTTACTAAGAATTCAAACTACTGGGATGCGGAAAATGTTAAGTTTGAAAATGTAAGCATGAAGATAATATCTGATGAAAATGCTATATATAATTCATTGTCCAATAAATCCATCGATACAGCAAGCGTTGGGAGTCCAGAATGGATAGAGAAATTTAGTTCAGAAGATAGTTTACGACATATTGAGATTATTAATCCATCAACTTTCTATCTATTCTTCAATACTAAGGATGACGTATTTGAAAATGCCAATATAAGGAAAGCATTTTCACTTGCTATTGATAGACAAGAATTGTCAAATGTTATATTCCACGGAATACATGAGCCTGCCTATGGCTGGGTGCCACCAAGCATTTCATTAGGAGATCAGGAATACAGATCTGTAGTCGAAGGGCCACTAAAAAAACTTGCTGAAGAAAACCCAGATCCAAAAGCATTGCTTATTAAAGGATTGGAAGAATTGGGAATGGATACTAATCCAGAGAACTTAACTGTGAAAATTTCATTAGGTGGAACAGATCAGTGGTTTAGAACCTATGGAGAATATTTGCAACAGATGTATAATAGAAATCTTGGGGTTAACATAGAAATTGAGCAGTTAGAGTGGCCAATATTCAACTCAAATATTATGAAAGGCGAATTCCAGATAGGTTATATGGGATGGGGAGCAGAATATAATGACCCAGCATCAATGCTAAGCTTATTGAAATCCGACTCTACTGCCATAGCAACTGGTTGGACAAATGAAAGATATGATGAGTTGATTGACTTAGCAGCTGCAGAAATGGATGATCAAAAACGTTTAGAGTATTATAGGGAAGCTGAAAATATTCTATTATACGAAGAATCAGTAGTAGCTCCATCAGTTTATCCAAAATCAAATATATTTAGATATAAATATGTTCATGGATTAAGTGCTACACCATTTGGTACAGCTGGATGGAAATATGGTTATACTCAAGGAAGGTAATAGATAAAATTTGGATAGCAGTTTGTTGATTAACAAACTGCTATCTTAAAGTCTAAGGAAGGAGAATCACTAAATGGGCAGATACATAATAAAAAGAATAGGTTATATGTTTTTAACCCTCTTTATTATAACTACCATTACTTTTTTTCTGATGCACAGTATACCCGGTGATCCATTAGCCCATATGGCTAAAAATTTACCTGATCAGATAAAGGAGAATTATTATAGGAAATATGGGTTAGATCAGCCAGTAATAGTTCAGTATGGTAAGTTCATGAAGAACTTAATAACTGAAGGGGATCTAGGCCAATCATTAAGGTATCCTGGTAGATCAGTTACAGATACTATCTTAACACATTCAAAAGTATCGGGAAGACTAGGAATACAAGCAATTGCCATCGGGATAACCATTGGGATTGTATTAGGTATTATTGCAGCTTTATTTAGAAATAAATGGCCTGATTATCTGGTCATGTTTGTAGCTATTTTGGGTGTTACAGTTCCCATTTTTATAATAGCATCAATACTTCAGTATACTTTTTCTGTCAAATATCAGATACTTCCTACTACTGGTTGGGGAGAATTTAAACATACAATTATTCCTACTATTGCTTTGGCTTTTGGTTCAATAGCAACCTACGCTAGATATATGAGGTCAAATGTATTGGAGGTAATTAATCAGGATTATATTCTAACAGCTCAAGCAAAAGGAGTTGGCACTTTTAATATAATAGTAAATCATGTTTTAAGAAATGCCATTTTGCCTGCTATTACTATTATTGGCCCTCAGATAGCCGGAATATTTACAGGTTCCTTTGTAATAGAGCGTATTTTTGGAATTCCAGGCCTTGGTTCTTATTATGTAACTTCCATTAATGATAGGGACTATACTATGATCATTGGTACTACCGTTTTTTATGCGGCATTATTTGTAATAGCTCAGCTAGTTACAGATATATTATATGGAATAGTAGACCCAAGAATAAGGGTATCAGGTAAGGATAAATAGATAGGGGGTTTAATTATGGAAGCGATTCCAAAAGATAAATTTAAGAGGGTTCAAATAGATTCTAAGGAATCGGAAAAGATAGCTAGGCCACAGATAGGATACTGGCAAGATGCATGGAGAAGATTAAAGACCAATAAAGTTGCTACAATATCTTTAATTATATTAATTACTATTGCAATTATGACTATAATAGGTCCCGCATTAAGTGGATATGATTTTAAAGAGGTTGATTCTACTAAAATAAATCAAAGACCCAGTAAAGAGCATTGGTTTGGAACGGATGAATTGGGACGAGATATATTTGCACGAGTTTGGATAGCAGGTAGAGTATCTATAGTAATAGGTATTACAGGAGCACTTATTTCTGCAGTAGTTGGTACTATTTATGGAGGAATTTCAGCATATTTTGGTGGCAAGGTAGATACGATAATGATGAGAATAGTAGAAATACTTTTAAGTGTCCCATATTTATTAGTAGTAATACTTATTTCTATATTAACTGACTCAAGAAGCTTAGGAACAATGTTAATATCTTTGACCTTAACTGGCTGGTGTGGTACAGCTCGTATGGTTAGGGGCCAAATGCTACAGGTAAAATCCCAGGAGTATATATTAGCAGCTGAGGCATTAGGTGTAAGGCCATCGAAGATAATTGTAAGACATTTTATACCCAATGTGCTAAATGTATTGATAGTGTCTATTACATTTAACATTCCAGGTTATATATTCTCAGAATCTTTTCTGTCTTACATAGGACTTGGAATTCAGCCTCCCAACACTTCTTGGGGTGCATTAGCATCTGCTGCTCAACGTAATTTTATATTCTATCCCTATCAATTATTTTTTCCAGGCTTGATGATTGCTTTGACCATGTTGTCTTTTACCCTTTTAGGGGATGGTCTTAGAGATGCACTTGACCCAAGACTAAGAGAGTAAGGGAGGAAGAAAAATGGAGAAAATACTTGAAGTAAGGAATTTAAATGTTTCATTCCATACTTACGCTGGGGAAGTAAAAGCGGTAAGAGGTGTAAGTTTCGATTTAAATAGGGGTGAATCATTAGCAATTGTAGGAGAATCTGGCTGTGGTAAGACTGTTACAGCTAAATCTATCATGAGATTATTGAAAGAGCCTCCAACCGAGATAAAGGAAGGTTCCCAGATAATATTCAATGGAACAGAAGATGTAACAAGGATGAGCAAAAAGAGGCTAAAGTCCTTCAGAGGGGCAGATGTGAGTATGATATTCCAAGACCCAATGACATCCTTGAACCCTACAATGACAATTGGAAAACAGATTATGGAAGCACTGATAATCCATAAGGGAATGAAAAAAGATGAAGCTAAAAAGGAAGCAATAGAACTATTAAGAACTGTTAATATACCTAATCCAGAGGAAAGAATAAATAATTATCCCCATCAACTTTCTGGAGGAATGCGGCAAAGGGTTATGATAGCCATGGCTATTTCCTGTAATCCAAAGATTTTAATAGCGGATGAGCCTACAACTGCATTAGATGTGACAATACAAGCTCAAATAATGGACTTGTTAAACGAGTTAAAACATACATTCAATACAGCAATAATACTTATAACCCATGACTTGGGAGTTGTAGCTAATTTTGCTGATAAAGTACAGGTTATGTATGCAGGAGAAATAGTTGAAAGGGGTACAAGAGAAGAAATATTTTATAAGAGTATGCACCCCTATACTTGGGCGCTGTTAAATTCTGTGCCTCGCTTAGATACGGAAAGTAAGGAACAGCTATATGCTTTAGGTGGGACTCCGCCAGATTTAATTCTACCTTTACAAGGATGTGCTTTTAGTTCTAGGTGCGAATATGCAATGGAAATATGCTTGGAAAGAAAACCTATTGAAACTCAACTATCTACCACCCATAGTCTATCTTGTTGGCTACAACATCCTAATGCACCTAAAGTTAATCGATCAGAAGTAGTGCGAGGTGAAGTAAATGAGTAAGAAGAATCTAATAGAAGTAGTTAATTTGAAGAAGTACTTTAACGTTGGGAAAGACATGGTATTAAAGGCGGTAGATGATGTAAGCTTTAACATTAAAGAAGGAGAAACTTTAGGGTTGGTAGGAGAATCTGGTTGTGGTAAGACTACATGTGGAAGGACTATATTGGGTATTTATAATGCTACTGAAGGGCATGTGTATTTTGATGGACAAGATGTACATGCTATGAACCGAAGTGAAAAGCTTAAATTCAAAAAAAACGCCCAAATTATTTTTCAAGACCCTTATGCATCTCTAGATCCAAGGATGACCATAAGCGAGATAATTGCGGAGGGTATGGATGTACATTTTAAATTAACTCATAAGGAAAGGGAGAAGAGGATTAATGAATTACTAGAGATAGTTGGATTGAATCAGGAACATGCTTCCAGATTTCCTCATGAGCTTTCAGGTGGACAAAGGCAAAGGGTTGGAATAGCCAGGGCCTTGGCTGTAGAGCCTAAGTTTATAGTATGCGATGAACCTATATCAGCTCTAGATGTATCAATTCAAGCCCAGATAGTTAATCTTTTG
>NZ_FNNG01000001.1:0-65187 GCF_900106765.1 Tepidimicrobium xylanilyticum | reverse complement strand
GTTCGTTATTAGATTACCTATAAGGAATTGAAACATGAGATGACAGATGAAATCAATATCACTGATAAATAGTTATTAGATTACCTATAAGGAATTGAAACGCATCTACTGCTATAGAATATATAATCCCCCCATAATGTTATTAGATTACCTATAAGGAATTAATAATCAATTTCACAAACCACCTTCCATAGAAAAAATGATTTATAAGGATAACCTTGGCAATTATGCCAAGGTTATTTTTGTCAAAAATTCATGGAATTTATGCATTTGTATATGGAAAGGGATGAAGGAGATGGAAGGGAAATTTAGAGGTATGCGTGATAAATACTCTATTGAAATTTATACTATTCATAAAAACTATAATGCAGAACTTTATATAGAAAATATTAATTTGACTATAGTTTAACAAGGGTTATATAATTACTTAGGTAATTTGGAAGGAGGTGTAGCATGTTAAAATTACCGGAGAACTTTGAGAATTACGAGGAAGCAAGAAGGGAAGGCTTTTTAAAGGTGAAAGCTTTAAAGGAAAAAGGGGTTCCCGTTGTAGGAATATTTTGTACATATACTCCTATTGAGTTAATCCATGCAGCAGGAGCTGTTGCTGTTAGCTTATGTGGCACGTCTGAGGAACCAATACACTACGCAGAAAAACACCTACCTAAGAACTTATGCCCCCTTATAAAATCCAGTTATGGATTTGCCATATCAGAACAATGCCCCTACTTTTATTTTTCAGACCTGATTGTAGGAGAAACCACTTGTGATGGAAAAAAGAAGATGTATGAATTATTAGGTGAGATAAAGCCCGTTCATGTTATGCATTTACCCCAAGGACAGGATAAGAAGCATGCTTTTGAGTATTGGAGAGAGGAATTAATAAGATTAAAAGAGGCCTTAGAGGATAGATTCAATGTGAAAATTACTGATGAGATCTTGAGGGAAGAGATAAAGAAAAGAAATCGTGAAAGAAAAATCCTTCTTGACTATTATGAATTAGGGAAATTAAATCCATCGCCTATAACTGGTAGTGAAATAAATGAAACCATAGAGGCATTAGGATTCCAATTTGATAGAAAGGCCCAATGTGATTTCATATTGGAGCGAACAAGGGAATTAAAAGAGAAATATGATAGGGAATTAAAAGGTACTAAATCCAGTAGGCCTAGGATACTAATTACAGGATGTCCCGTAGGAGGAGTAAGAGATAAAGTGTTGAGGACAATCGAAGATTCTGGTGCTGATATAGTAGCTTTTGAAAATTGTAGTGGGGTTAGGGAAAAAATGACCTTAGTAGATGAAAGCAAAGATCCTATAGATGCGTTAACGGAAAAATACTTAAATGTAAGCTGTTCTGTAATGACACCTAATCCGAGAAGATTTGAAGCTTTAGATGAAATGATAGATGAATATGAAATAGATGCGGTAATAGAAGTAGTGCTTCAAGCATGTCATACTTTCAATATAGAATCACATAAAGTAAAAAGGTTTGTAACTGAAAAGAAGAAGAAACCTTATCTGTGTTTGGAAACAGACTATTCAAAAACGGATGTAGGACAGATAAATACGAGAGTAAATGCTCTAATAGAGATGCTATAGGTATTGAATAATTCGAAGGAGGCAATAAATATGATAAGAAAGATTACAGCGTTAATCCTATCTTTTATTATGCTTTTTTCATTGGTAGCCTGTCAAAATACTGATACCGAGAAAGAAGCTGCGGAGAGTTTATCTGAAGACAGTGTGGAGGCGGAGAAGGTTAAAAACTTTAAAATAGGTATTGTAACACCTACACTATCTACTTCTGAAGATGAGTTTAGAGCTGGAGCGGAAATGGCAGAGAAGTATCCAGATGTAGTGAAGCATATAACATTACCAGAAAATTTTAATACAGAATTAGAGACTGGAATTTCTCAAATACTTAGTTTGGCTGATGATTCAGAAATGAAAGCTATTATAGTAAACTCAGGTCAATCAGGCTTATTACCAGCATTTGAGCAGATTAGAGAAAAAAGACCGGACATAATTACAATAGCTACTATGTTAGATGAACCAGAACTTATGGCAAAGTATGTAGATATAAGTTTTGCAACCGACTGGGTACGACGTGGTGAAACCATACCTAAAAAGGCTAAAGAGATGGGTGCCAAGACTTTTATACATTATTCATTCCCAACTCATTTAGCAAAAGAGTCAGTGGCGCAAAGGAAGGAAATGATGGAGAAGACCTGTAAGGAATTAGGTTTGGAATTTGTGGAGATCATTACCCCAGACCCACAAACTGGAGATGGCCCTGCTGCTATGCAACAATTTTTAAGGGAGGATATACCTAGACAAATCGCTAAATACGGTTCAGATACAAATATATTTGGAAGCAATTGTCCAATGTATGATGTTATAATTGATGAAGCATTAAAATTGAAATTCATAGTGGCTGAACAATGTTGTCCAACGCCTACACAAGCCTATCCTACAGTAATGAATCTTGAGATAGATGCAGAAGATCTAGGTAACTATGATAAAATTAATGCACTAATAGCTGAAAAGACTAAAGAAGCTGGTATGACAGGAAGGCTATCAGGTTGGGCTATGCCTTCACAAATCTATGTACCCAAATTTGAAATTGAGTTGGCTAAGTATATAATCGAAAATGGCTTAGAGTTAAATGAAGACATTTTAAATGTAGAATTTCTAGGAGATTTTTCAGAAGAGGTTATGGGTACTAGAGCTGACTTTAGAGCTTTAGATGAGGATACCGACAATTACTATTTATTAGTATTGGAATCAATATATTATTAAACTATATGCAGGATAATTTTATCCTGCATATAGTTTATGAAAGGGGAATTACATTTTGGAGCATGTGCTAAAAGTTGAGAACCTTTCTAAGAATTTTAATGATGTGAAAGCTTTAAATAAGATTAATTTCGATTTAAAAAAGGGAGAAATCCATGGGATAATTGGAGCCAATGGTTCAGGCAAATCCACCTTTGTAAACATTCTGTTTGGTAGTAAACACATTAGGGAAACTGGTGGATATGAGGGGGACATTTTTATCGACAATAAAAGGGTTGAAATAAAGAATACTTACGATGCCATGAAGCTGGGCATAGGAATGGTACATCAGGAATTAGTCCTCCTTGGAGAATTGGATATAAGCAGTAATATAAAGATAAATAGAGAAAACATAATCGAAAAAACAAAGATATTTGGAGATTTTGCCTTAGTAGATAGGACAAAGAATGAAGCAGATGCAAAAAAGACCTTATTGAAATTGGGGGTAGATATTAATCCAAGGATTAAAGTAAAAGCTATTTCAACTAATCTTAAGCAATTTGTGGAAATCGCAAGAGAGATAGACAATGACAAATTAAAAATATTGATACTAGATGAACCTACTTCTTCCTTGAATGTAGAGGAAACCAAGGTATTATTATCCAATTTAAAGGGTATAGCAAAAGCTGGTATATCCATCATTTTCATATCCCATAGGTTAGAGGAAGTAGTTAATATTTGCCATAGAGTAACTATATTTAAGGATGGGAAAATTGTAAATCAGTATGATAAAGATGACTATGATATCAATAAAATGACCATGGATATGATAGGAAAGGAAATAGTACAGGTTTCAAAGAAAAGGAAGAATAACGCTAGAGAAAATATTCTATCGTTTAATAATGTAGAGGTATCCTATGGATATGGACATTATGAGAATATATCTCTGGATATTAAAAAAGGTGAAATTTTAGGGATTACAGGATTAGCAGGGCATGGGCAGGAAATATTTGGATATGGATTGATGGGCTTATATGATATGAAGGGGGATGTAGTATTTAAAGGGGAGAAAATTGTTCCAGGAGATATTGAAACTTTAATTCAAAAAGGTATATACCTTTTACCAGATGAGCGTAAAGAATTAGGATTGCTTTTAGATAGAAGTGTTTGGGAGAATTTAGTTTTTGAATCTTACGATGAGCAGAATAGATTTCTTAAATATCCAGTCCTTGGCAAGTTGTCACCTTTAAACTATAAGGTCATAAGGGGATATTCAAATAATATGGTAGAAAAATTGAATATTAAGGTTAGGGATATAGACCAAAAGGTAATGGATTTAAGCGGAGGAAATCAACAGAAGGTATGTATTGGAAGGGCTATTACTATAGATCCAGAAATCCTTTTTGTAGGGGAACCTACTAGAGGCATCGACCTATATTCTAAAGAGATTATTCTGGATATGTTATTAGAGCTAAACGAAGAAAGGAATACTACGATCATTATCTTTTCAGGCGAAATATCTGAACTAAAAAGGGTTTGCGACCGGATCGCTGTAATGTATAGGAATAGAGTTTTCAAAATATTTGATGGCGATTTTGAATCGGAAGAATTTAGTTTAGCTCTATCTGGAAGGAGTTTAGAAGGAGTATGAATAGATTGAGATTAGAAACGCCTCAACTGATTGTAATATCCTATTTAATAGTTTTAGCGGTAAGCCTTAAATTTATCGGAATTTCATATATAGATATGATAAACGAATCCTTAATAAAATGGGTAATGAATGGGGTATTGGTGTTGTCTTTAATTCCCATGATAAATGTAGGTGCAGGAAGGAATTTTGGGCTGCCTATAGGCATATCTGCAGGATTATTGGGTATGTGTATTGCTTTGGAATTCAGACTTGAGGGGTGGCAAGGTTTTGGAGTATCAGTATTAGCAGGAAGTATAATAGCCGTATTATTTGGATACATATATTCGGTTGTATTGAACAGATTAAAGGGAAATGAAGAAATTGTGGGAACCTTTGCAGGATTTTCATTCATACCTATAATGAATCTTTTCTGGTCCTTAGCCCCTTTCAAAAATAGACAGATGCTCTATCCAGTAGGAGGACAAGGCTTAAGGCCGAAGATCAATTTAGATGGTTATTTTGCTGGGATATTGGATAACTTTTTAAAGATTAATATAGGGAAATTAGTTGTCCCTGCTGGTTTAATATTGTTTTTCTTAATCTTATGTTCTATAGTATATCTATTTCAAAAAACCAGAATGGGAATTACTATGGCTGCAATCCCAGAAAACGAGACCTTTGTTAAGCTATCAGGAATTAATATAAATAGATATAGAAGAATAGCCATAATTTTTTCTAATGTATTAGCTGCAGTAGGGATTATAGTGTATTCACAGAGTTATGGATTCATTTATTTATATGATGGGCCATTTATGATGGCCTTCCCAGCAGTTTCTGCAATATTAATAGGAGGAGCAACTAAGAACAAGGCTACTGTATTTAATGTAATGCTGGGTACATATCTTTATCAGACTACTTTTTTACTTTCCGTTCCAGTGGCTAATGCATTGCTGATATCGGAAATGTCTGAAATTATTAGGATGATAGTGACCAATGGAATAATACTATACGCTTTCCTATACGAAGGGGTGAGGATGAAAAATGAAAAGATATAAAGAATACTATGTTCCAATTTTTTTCTTTATCCTATCCATTTTAGGTATTATTGCTGCCAAAGTGGGTTTTAATTTCATATTGGGTGAATTGTATGCTAGGTTTATAAGGAATGGAATCTTCTTATTAGCCCTAATTTTCCCCATTATGGCAGGTATGGGAATCAACTTCTCAATTACCATAGGAGCAATAGCAGCTCAAATTTCTATGTTAATTGTTATAGATATTGGTTTTACCCCCGGGTTAGGATCTATTATAGTCATATTACTAAGTGTAGTATTATCTATAGTTTTTGGGAATATGATTGGTACTTTACTTAATAGGGCAAAGGGGAAGGAAATGATAGCAAGTATGGTAATAGGTTTTTTGGGAACCAGCTTATATCAGATAGTGTTTATGGTGGCATATGGCACTATAATAAAGCCATTTAATGAAGACATTTTACTTACCAGGGGAATAGGGGTAAAAAGTATGCTGGATATTGGAGAATATAAGAATTTGTTCAGTAATATGCTTCCAATAAAGATTGGGAACATAGAAGGCTCTCTTGTGCCTATAATTATAATCATTATAATAGGAACGGTAGTCCATTTTATAACTAAATCTAAGATTGGTTATCGAATGAATGCAGTAGGGGAAAATATGTACTTAGCTGAAAAGGTAGGAATCCATGTAGATAAGACTAGGAAAATGGCAGTAATAATGTCTACCATATTGGCCTCATTAGCCCAAATCATGTTCATACAAAACTTAGGCATTTTAAACGTATATACGGGTCATTTAAATTTAGATGTATTTTCATCGGCAGCATTATTAGCAGGAGGTGCTACCTTTAAAAAGGTAAATATAAGGAATGCCTTTATTGGAATATTTTTATTCCATACCTTGTTTATAGTATCACCTTTAGCTGGACAAAATATATTTAAAAACCCAGCTCTTGGCGAATATTTTAGAAGTTTTATAGCCTATGGAACTATTGTGTTTGCCTTGATGATAAATTTGAAGAATTTAGAGGAAGCGAAGGACCATTAGTACAAAAGCCCTTGTTCATAAAATCAAGGGCCTTTATGTTTATACTTCTTGTATATCTATCACCAATATATCGTCATCATATATGAAGTCAAGGGATTTTAAGACCTGTTCAACCCTATTTCCGTAAGATTTATGTATTTCAACTATATTTAATGTATATCCCTCGTCCAATTTTTCCATTATTTTATCTTTAAACCATCCTAGGTAAATGCTTATCCTATCATTTAAATCAAAACTTCTTCCAAAACCCGGGTAATTAGTCTGCCTTAGGAAAATATCCTTGTCATGAATATTTAATACTGAGTGTTGAGTGATTATATTTTTGATTCTTTGTTCTGCATTTTTATATGCTATGACGAATACCTTATATTTTGTATTTGGCTTTACTAAGCTGATCATATAAATTGCCTCCTTTAGATTAGACAAAATTGTTAGTTAAATAACTAACTATCTATGTTAATTATATAACAATTATACAAAAAAGTACAGTACTAACAGATAAAATAATAATAATAATAATAATCGACATAAATCTAGCAAAATTATTAAACAATTTGAAAACTATACGTAACCTTATTGTAAATATTTTGTTTAGAAGCCATGATATTATTGGAGCAGAACCAGAAAAAAGGAGGAGATTATGATATGAGAAGGTTACTAGTATATGGAATAGCTTTAACTATGAGCATTTCCATTCTAGGATGTAATCCTAGTAAAGATAAAATAGCTGGGGCAGAAAATCATATTGAAGAAGTGGATGTAGATGTAGAAAATTTAGAAGAGGTTAGAAATACAGTGAAAGAATTTGGAGGTAAACTCCAATCAGTATACCTATTAGCCCCTGAGAATGTCTTAGAAGAATCTATGAAGGAAAACTATGGCGGACTGGTAACCTCAGAGCTAATAGAGAAATGGTTGAAAGAACCTGAAAACGCACCAGGAAGGTTAGTTTCTAGTCCATGGCCAGATCGAATAGAAATATTGGATATAGAAAGGGTATCTGAAAGCAAATATGATGTTGAAGGGGAAATAGTTGAAATTACAAGCAATGAGGATGAGAAAGACATAACTAGACCAATAATATTAACTGTTGAAAAAACAGATGAAAATTGGATAATTAGCGATGTAGTATTAGGCGAGTATAATGAATAGATTTAACCTTGGCAGTAAAGCCAAGGTTTATGTTTTTTATTCATTAACAATTATTTAAAGCCTTTTTAAGTATTCTTATATATCTATTAGCCTCCCTAAGAGTATGGTCAGCAAGTAATGGGTTTATGATGGATTTGATTTTACACTGGATTATGCCTTCTGTACCACTGGTCTTAAATTCTTTAATGTCCTTAGTTGCTTCAAGATTTTTATTTGTTACTTTACAAAAGTCTTCCTCATCAGCTTCTTTAGTTTCCTTTAATAGTTTTTCAAACAAATGGACAAAGGAATCGGCTGTTTTAAATAATTGCTTTTCAGTAGGATCTAATAATCCCCTTATATATTGGGCATGTTCTCCCATGATGTCATTCCAAAATACTTCTTTTTCCAAAATATCCTCCATTGGTATCCTTTTTTCTTGAAGGGCTGATAGGGATTTTAAATAATATTTTCCCTCTTTTATTAGGTGATCCAACATGTTAGGATATATGAACATGAATATATTACAGTCCATAAACTGAACTAATAATCTTTCCTTAAAATCAATTAATTCCTGTAATAAATTGATATATCTGTTATTTAAATTAAAAACATAGTTTTCTATATAAGGGGTAAATTCATAATCAGGGTCGGAAATAAGTTTTAGTTCAGCTAATGTTAAATCCCTGTTTATACATACTCCTGTTAGGTCTTCTAATATCCTTTCTGCATCTAGTGTAAAAGGGGTTGCCAACTCTTTTGAAGCGATGACTTCTTTCGATATGGTTCCATTAGCTATATTTACTGTTTCCATCAGCAGTCCTTCAAAGGACCTTTTGAATTCGTCAGCTTCTAATATATAGTTGCTATTCTTTACAGGTAGACTAGCTTGGATGAAAGTCATGTGTTCCTTCATAATTCTGCCAAAAAATAGGTTGAGTTCTAATGAATTTTGAATAAATTCCTTTCTTTCTACCATAGAATTCCTCCTTTACAAATATATCTAACTAATAAATTCTATTAGGTATTAGGAAGGTTTATTACAATAGTGAGCAAGGAAATGTGTCCTTAAATCGAATAGCCATATTCTTCCACTATAGGAAATATGTCTTTAATAAGAAAAACCTATCCTTCGATTCGATTTTTTTCATCACAGGATTTGATATAAAATTTTTTGAGGGCCAGTTTGGAAAGAGGGATGTGTTGATTCACTACATTCCAAATAAGTAGATAGTAAAAACAATCCTTGACTTATTCTACACCTACTGATAATATGAAATTATACAAAAGTGAATATGAAGCTCATATAATTCTCATAATATGGTTGAGAAGTTTCTACCAAATGACCGTAAATCATTTGAGCTATGAGCGAAAGTGTGCCTAGGGTTCCGAAGGTTTTACCTTGTCTGGACCAAGCGGCGCAGATGTTGTCGTTGACAATATTACACCGAAGGGATAAAAGCCCAGTCGGGTAGGTTTCGCTTGCCTACCTGACTGGGCTTTATTTTTTCAAGGAGGGTTTAATGTGAATTTTAAAAGAGTTTTTATTGAAAAAAAAGAAGACCTTAATATAGAGGCATCTAATCTATATTGGGATTTTAAAAACTATTTAGGGATTGAATCTTTAGAAGGAGTAAGGATTATTAATTGTTATTATATTTTTAATGGAGATGAAAAAGATTATAAGGCTATAATAGAAAAAATACTTTTCGAAAAGAATTTAGACCATCTATACGAATCAAGCCTTCCTTTAAAGGATGATGACAGATGTTTTAGAGTTGAATTTGCTCCTGGTCAATATAACCAAAGGGAAGATGCAGTTAATGAATCTATCTATGTTTTACTCGGTAGAAAGGATATTAAAGTAAAGCACTCAAAGGTTCTTGTGTTAAAAGGTGTAAATGATAAGGAATATGAATTGATAAAAGATTATTATATAAACCCTGTTGAAATGAGAGAAATAGATATGGACTTTATTCCCTATGAAAAGCATGAAGAAGTTGGGGATGAAATAGAAGTTTTAGATGGATTTATCCTTATGACGGAAGAGGAACTGGCCCTAATGAGAGAAAAATACGGATTAGCACTGGACATGGAGGATTTGCTATTTACTCAGAATTATTTTAGGGATAGGGAGAAGCGCAATCCAACTATTACTGAAATAAAGGTAATAGATACCTATTGGTCGGACCATTGTAGACATACTACCTTTAGGACTGAAATAGAAGGCATAGAATTTGAAGAGGGCAAATACAAAATGCTAGTCGAAAAGGCCTTTGAAGAATACTTAAAGTCTAGAAGTTATGTCTATGGGGATAGGGAGAAGCCTATTAGTTTAATGGATTTAGCTACCATAAATATGAAGGAGATAAAGAAGAAGGGATTGTTAGATGATTTGGAGGAGTCTGAGGAGGTCAATGCAGCCAGTATAGAAATTGATATAGATGTGGATGGGAGGACGGAAAAATGGCTTTTGATGTTTAAAAACGAAACTCATAACCATCCAACTGAGATTGAACCCTTTGGTGGAGCTTCCACCTGCTTGGGAGGATGTATAAGAGATCCTCTTTCAGGTAGGGCCTATGTATATCAGGCAATGAGAATAACTGGGGCAGCAGATCCTAGACAAAGATTTGAAGATACCTTATCAGGAAAGCTTCCTCAAAGGAAGATTACCCAATTGGCTATGGAAGGCTATAGTTCCTATGGAAACCAAATAGGGGTACCTGCAGGTTATGTTAAGGAGATATACCATGAGGGCTATGTGGCTAAGAGGATGGAAGTTGGAGCATTGGTTGCAGCAGCACCTAAAAGAAATGTGGTGAGGAGATCCCCAGAGCCTGGAGATTTGATATTACTAGTAGGCGGCAGAACTGGAAAAGATGGATTGGGCGGTGCTGTAGGTTCATCTAAAAGACATACTGAGGAATCTTTGGAAAGGGGTGGAGCAGAAGTTCAAAAAGGCAATCCTCCGCTTGAAAGAAAGATTGTAAGGCTTTTTAGAAATGAAGAGGTTAGTAAGATGATTAAGAAATGCAACGACTTTGGTGCAGGAGGGGTTTCAGTAGCCATAGGAGAATTGGCTCCAGGGTTAAGGATTGATTTAGATAAGGTTCCTCTAAAATATCCCGGATTAGATGGAACTGAAATAGCCCTTTCCGAGTCCCAGGAAAGGATGGCGGTGGTAATAGAAAAGGGCGATTTAGAATCCTTCATTAAATATGCGAAAGATGAAGACCTAGAGGCGACAGTGGTAGCTGAAGTAAGTGAAGATGAAAGATTGATTATGAATTGGAAGGGAAAGAAGATAGTAGATATATCAAGGGAGTTTTTAGATACCAATGGAGTAAGCAAGAGAACGAAGGTATTAGTTGGAAGTCCTGAAGGAAGGGATTATTTCCATACTAAATCTTTCCATTTAAACGGAGATATTGAGAAAATTTGGATGAGCAATTTATCCTATCTAAACCACTCTAGTCAAAAGGGACTGATAGAAAAATTCGATCATAGTGTGGGCAGTGGAACGGTCCTTATGCCTTTGGGGGGGAAGTTTAAGCTAACTCCTGCTGAGGGAATGGCTGCTAAAATTCCAGTATTAGATGGAGAAACCAATACTTGTTCATTAATGACTTATGGATTCGATCCAGATCTTTCTAGATGGAGTCCTTTCCATGGAGGAATGTTTGCAGTTATAGAATCCTTAGCTAAGATTACAGCCATGGGAGGGGATTTCAGAAAAGCAAGACTTACCTTCCAAGAGTATTTTGAAAGATTAGGGGATAATGAGAAAAAATGGGGCAAACCCTTTGCAGCCTTATTAGGAGCATTTATGGTAGAAAAGGAATTGGATGTTCCAAGTATTGGCGGCAAGGACAGCATGTCTGGTACCTTTGAAGATATACATGTACCACCAACCTTAATCAGTTTTGCTGTTGCAGTGGATAAGGTTGAAAATATCATTTCCCCAGAATTTAAAGAATCAGGAAATATGGTAGCATTAATTCCACTGGATATAGATGAAAAGGGAATGGTAGACTTTGGGCAATTGAAAAGGAATTATACTCAGATTAAAGAGCTGATAGATGCTGGAAAAATTATTTCTGCTTCCTCAGTAAAAACTGGAGGAGTTGCTAGAAGCATTTCTGAAATGGCTTTCGGAAATAAGATAGGATTTAGATTTAGTGAAGAGTTTCATGAAGAAGAACTATTCTTACCTCTATATGGTTCAATTGTAGTTGAGATTAAAGGAGAGCTAGAGGAAGTATTAAGGGATATAGATTATAGAATATTGGGCGCCACTATTGAAGAAGAGTTTATAGAAATAGCTGGAGTGAAACTGGATTTGGATAAACTTATTGACGAATGGATTAAGCCACTTATAGATGTATTTCCCATTAGTGAAGGTAGGTTCCTTGAAAGTAAAGAAAGCCATTACGTCCATGGAAACCGTAGAAAATCGATAAACAAAATAGCCAAACCTAGAGTTTTCATACCAGTATTTACTGGAACCTTTGGAGAATACGATATGGAGAAAGCCTTTAAGAATGCAGGTGCTCAAGTGGATACTTTTGTATTTAAGACTTTATATTTGGATGAAATAGAAGATTCCATTAAGGAGATGGCAAATAGGATAAGGAATAGCCAAATAATTGGATTACCTGATGGAGCTATTTTGGGGGCTGAACCTGATGGAGGAGGCAAATTATTAGCCAATATATTAAGAAACCCCTATATAGAAGAAGCCATTATGGAACTATTAAGCAACAGGGATGGCCTAGTATTAGGAATAGGTGCTGGTTGTAAGGGATTGATAAAATCTGGCCTTTTATCCTATGGTAGAATACAGGACTTAGATGAGGATTCCATAAACATTACCTATAATAAGTCGGGATACCATATATCCACAATGGCGAAGATTAGGATAGTTTCCAATCTATCCCCTTGGTTTAATAATAGGGATGTAGGAGAAATTGAGATACTGCCCCTATCTACCAAAGAAGGAAGAATTGTAGGAAGTGAAAGGGCAATAGAAGAACTTATTAAAAAAGGCCAAATAGCAACTCAATACCTAGATGAAAACCCAACAGGGTCCATATATGGTATAGAAAGTCTAACTAGCCCTGACGGTAAGATTTTAGGAAGAATTGCCAACCCAGATAGAATTGGTAGAGGCTTGTATAAGAATGTAGAAAGTTCGGAAGAAGGAAAATTATTTAAAGCAGGAGTTGATTATTTTGGTTAATGGTTTTCCTATTAGCCAAAATAACATTGTAAATTGTGCATCGTGAACTATGAATTGGGTAAAATTGACAATTCTGCCTTACCAATTGTCAATTGAACAAAGAGGGAGGTTTTAAAATGAAGGTTGGTATTATCATGGGAAGCATTTCCGATAAAGATATAGTTGAAAAGACCATAGATGTTTTAAAAAGGTTTGATATAGATATGGAAGTAAGGGTTATTTCTGCCCATAGAACCCCATTTGAAGCAGCCGAATATGCAAGGACTGCTGAGGAAAGAGGTATTGAGGTAATAATAGCTGCTGCTGGAAAGGCAGCCCATTTAGCTGGTGTAATAGCTGGAATAACTCCCCTTCCAGTTATTGGGCTGCCTATAAAATCCTCTACTATGGATGGATTAGACTCTCTATTGTCTATAGTCCAAATGCCAAAGGGAGTACCGGTAGCAACGGTAGCCATAAATGGGGCAGAAAATGCTGGCCTTTTGGCAGTACAGATTCTATCAGTAAAATATCCAGAGCTTAGAAAGAAGTTTAAAGATTATAAATTGGAAATGGCAGAAGAAGTTAAGGAAATGGATAACAAAATAAAGGAGATTTATTAGTCCGAAAGGGTGAAAGACTTGTGTGGAATCATTGGCATATACAGTAAGGAAAAAAGGGATGTACCTAAAATAATCTATTATGGACTATATGCCCTTCAACATAGAGGCCAAGTTAGTGCTGGAATGGCAGTAAACAATAATGGATATATCGATTACCATAAAGGCTTAGGATTGGCCTACGAAGTACTGGATAAGGATGTATTAAATAGGTTAAGAGGGGATATAGGGATAGGGCATGTTAGGACTGGAAGTTCTGTAAAAACCACCACTGCAAATGCGGAACCTTTGGTGGTAGGATACAAACAAGGGGCCTTAGCCTTGGCATATGACGGGAGTTTGGTAAATTACAGAGAATTAAGGGAGAAAATGGAAGATGATGGGATAATATTCCAATCCTCCATCGATACGGAGGTAATAGCCAATTTAATTGCTAGATACCATAAGGAGGATATTGAACAAGCTATAATAAAGGCGGTTAAGGATATAAAGGGCTCATATGCTTTGGTTTTAATGACCAATGATCGATTAATAGGGGTTAGGGATCCTTATGGATTGAAACCTCTATGTATTGGGAAATTAGGCAAGGATTATATACTATCTTCAGAAACCTGCGCCCTAGATACTATAGGGGCCCAATTTGTTAGAGATGTAAATCCAGGAGAAATGGTGGTAATAATCGATCGAGATATTAAATCTATAAAGACCAAGGAAGCGGACAACAAAAATATTTGTTTATTTGAAATAATATATTTGGCTAGGCCAGACAGCAAATTAGATGGAAAAAGTATATACCGTTTAAGGCGAGAAGCAGGCAGGAACTTGGCAAGGGAACATCCAGTGGAAGGTGACATAGTAATCTCAGCGCCAGATTCGGGAACAGTTGCAGCCATCGGGTATGCGGAAGAATCTAAAATTCCTTACGATGAAGGACTCATTAAGAACCGGTATGTGGGAAGAACTTTTATTCAACCTACTCAGGAATTAAGAGAAATAGGGGTAAGGATTAAATTAAATGTACTCAAAGAAAATGTGGAAGGGAAAAGAATAATATTGGTAGACGATTCGATAGTTCGAGGGACAACTATGAAGAGGATCGTAAGAATGCTAAAGGATGCAGGAGCTAGGGAGGTACATGTGAGGATTGCATCTCCTCCAGTAAAACATCCTTGCCTTTTAGGAATGCATACTCCTAATAAAGAAAACCTTATTGCTGCACAGAAAAGCATCGAAGAAATAAGGGATAAAATAGGTGCTGATTCCCTTTCTTTCTTATCTTTAGAAGGCTTGTTGGAAGCTGTAGGTGGAGAAAATAGTTATTGTACTGGTTGCTTTAGCGGTCAATATCCAGTGGATGGGGATTTAATTTAGAGAGGTGAAAGTATAATGAAATTTACTTATAAAGATGCAGGCGTAGACAAAGAAGCCGGTTATAAGCAGGTTCAGCTTATTAAGAATATTATAAAGAAAACACATAGACCAGGGGTCTTATCTAGCATTGGTGGGTTTTCGGGGCTTTTTGAGTTGGATATAAAATCCTATAAAGAACCTGTTTTGGTTTCTGGTACCGATGGCGTTGGTACCAAATTGAAAATTGCTTTTATGATGGATAAGCATGATACCATAGGGGAAGATTGTGTTGCCATGTGCGTAAACGATATATTATGTCAAGGAGCAAAGCCTTTATTTTTCTTAGATTATATTGCTACAGGGAAATTGATCCCAGAAAAGATGGCCAAAATAGTAGAGGGAATTGCAAATGGCTGTGTAAAGGGAGAATTAGCTTTAATTGGTGGAGAAACAGCTGAAATGCCAGGCTTTTATAAGGAATACGAATATGATTTGGCAGGCTTTTGCGTAGGTGTGGTAGATAAGGAAAAAATAATAGATGGTTCCAAAATAGAGAAAGGAGATCTTATAATAGGTCTTCCTTCCAGCGGAATCCACAGTAATGGCTACTCACTAGTTAGAAAGATAGTATTTGAAAAGATGGGTTTTAAAGTAGATGAATATATACCCGAGTTAAATACTACTTTAGGAGAAGAACTATTAAAACCTACTAGAATATATACTAAGACGGTACTCCCTTTAATAGAGAAATACCACATTAAAGGTATAGTCCATATAACTGGTGGCGGATTCTATGAGAATATTCCAAGGGTTCTTCCTGATGGGTTGACCGCCAGCATAGACACTTTAAAGATAGACACTCCGGTGATATTCGACTTGTTGGCTAAGTGGGGAAATATTAGTATAGAAGAGATGTATTCCACCTTTAATATGGGAATTGGAATGATGCTTATAGTAGGTGAAGATGAAGTAGACAAGATTATTGCACAATTAAAAGATATGGAAGAAGAATTAGTTCTATTAGGAGAAATAAAAGGGGAGAGGAGAAGGTTTCACTATGGTGAATATAGGCGTATTGATATCGGGTAGTGGAACCAATCTCCAAGCCATCATAGATGAAATAGATAGAGGTAGAATAAAGGGAAGAATAAAGTTAGTCCTATCCAATAGGAAAGATGCCTATGGACTAGAGCGGGCACGAAAAGCTGGAATTGAAGCCCTATATATTGATAAAAGAGCATTTAATTCGGAGGAAGAGTACAATAGAAAACTTATCGATGAACTAACCAAAAAGGAAGTGGAGTTAGTAGTTCTTGCTGGATATTTAAAAATATTGTCTGAAGAATTCATAGAAAGGTATAGGGGAAGGATAATAAATATTCACCCATCGTTAATACCTAGTTTCTGTGGAAAAGGATGTTATGGAGATAAAGTTCACCAAATGGTGTTGGACAGTGGAGTGAAGATTACTGGGGCTACAGTACATTTTGTAGACGAGGGAACGGATACAGGCCCTATTGTCCTTCAAAGAGCTGTGGAAGTGAAGGATGACGATACGGTAGAAAGCTTGAAAGAAAGAGTATTGAAAGTAGAACATGAATTATTACCAGAAGCTATAAGGCTATTCTGCGAAAATAGGCTTATTATTGAAGGAAAAAAGGTTAGAATTAAATGGGAGTGATAATATGAAAAGGGCATTGATAAGCGTTTATGACAAGAGAGGGGTTGTCCAGTTAGCAAGGGAGTTGGTAAGCTTAGGCTGGGAAATAATATCAACTGGAGGAACTGGTAAGATTCTAAGGAACGAAGATATTCCTTTTAGAGATATAAAAGAAATTACTAATTTCCCTGAAATATTAGATGGTAGGGTTAAAACCCTCCACCCCCATATCCACGGAGGGATTTTATATAAGAGAGATGAAGAAGAACATAAAAGGATTTTAAAGAAATTAGACATCGGCTCCATAGATTTGGTGGTAAACAATTTATATCCCTTTGAAGATACCATTAAGAAGGAAGGCATAAGCCATGAGGAGGTCATAGAGAATATAGATATAGGCGGTCCTGCTATGATAAGGGCTGCTGCTAAAAATTATAAATATATTACTGTGGTTATAGACCCTTCAGATTATGGTAGGGTATTGAAGGAATTGAGAACAAGGGGAGAAACCTCTCTGGATTTAAGACGGGAATTAGCAAGAAAGGTATTCCAGTATACAGCCTATTATGATTCATTGATAGCTAATTATTTTAATTGCTTAAATAATGTGGAATTTCCTGACATCATAACTATACCCTTTAAAGATAAACAGGAGTTGCGATATGGAGAGAATCCCCATCAGAAGGCAGCATTCTACAAGGAATACAACAATTTAGATGGTACAATTGCTGCTGCCATTCAACTACATGGAAAGGAATTATCATTCAACAATATAAACGATGGAAATGGAGCTCTGGAGATATTAAAGGAATTTGATGAGCCAACGGTAGTAGCTGTAAAACATGCTAACCCTTGCGGTATAGGCAGCGGAAAGGACTTGTTAGAAGCTTATGTAAAAGCCTATGAATGCGATAAGATTTCGATATTCGGTGGAATAATTGCAGTTAACAGGATAGTAGATGAAGAAGTGGCAAAGAGGATAAATGAAATATTCATTGAAATAGTAATGGCTCCTGATTATACACAAAAAGCTCTAGAGGTTTTAGCTACTAAGAAAAATATAAGGATACTTAAGGTTCCAAATATTATGAAAAATGACTACGCCAGTTACGATATAAAAAAGGTTCTTGGAGGTGTACTAATTCAACAAAGAAATCGAGATCTACTGGGCCAAGAGCTAAAAGTGGTTACTAAAAGGAAGCCTACTGAAAAAGAAATGGAGGATTTAATATTCGGATGGAAGGCGGTAAAAGGGGTAAAATCCAATGGAGTATTATTGGCCAAGGATAAGGCTACTATAGGTATTGGGGGAGGAGAGGTAAATCGGGTATGGGCTGTAAAAGCTGCCATTGAAAGGGCAGGAGATAAGGCAAAGGGTTCGGTTTTAGCTTCTGATGGATTTTTCCCATTTAAGGATTCAGTTGAGGCCTTAGCCAAGGCAGGGGTAACAGCTATAATTCAGCCAGGAGGATCCTTAAGGGATCAGGAATCAATAGAGGAAGCGGATAAAAATGGCATGGTCATGATATTTACTGGAATGCGGCATTTTAAACATTAGGAGGGATACTAATGAAGGTTTTAGTTCTAGGAAGTGGTGGTAGAGAACATGCCCTATGCTGGAAATTGGCTGAATCCAAAAAGGTAAGCAAGGTATACTGTGCTCCCGGCAATGGAGGAACTAAAGAAATAGCTCAAAATATAGATATAGAACCGGAGGATATAGAAAAGTTAATGGAATTTGTATTAAAGGAAAGAATAGATCTAACCATAGTGGGTCCAGAAAATCCTCTAGTAATGGGAATTGTGGATAGATTTAAGGAAAAGGGACTGAGAATATTTGGAGCTAATAAAAAATCAGCCCAGTTGGAAGGCTCTAAAAGCTATGCAAAGGAGTTTATGGAGAAATATAATATTCCCACTGCTAAATATAAAAGGTTTACGGATAGTCAAGAGGCCATTAATGAACTAGATAGTTTCAATTATCCCTTGGTAATAAAGGCGGATGGCCTCTGTCTAGGCAAGGGTGTTGTAATTTGCAATTCAAGGGAAGAGGCTATCGTTTGTATAAGCGACTTTATGGAGGATAGGGTATTTGGGGCCAGTGGTGAAACCATCATAATAGAAGAATTCTTAGAAGGGGTTGAAGCCTCACTTCTTTGTTTTGTATCTAAAGGAAAACTAATTCCTATGGAAAGCGCTAAAGATTATAAGCAGATATATGAAGGGGATACGGGACCAAATACTGGTGGTGTAGGCTGTTTTTCTCCCAATCCATTGTTTACTGAGGAATTGGAAAGGGATGTAGAAGAGAAAATATTGAATAGGATTGAATTAGGCTTAGAAGAAGAGAAATTAGATTACGATGGGATACTCTTTATTGGGTTGATGATTACCGAATCTGGGCCTAAAGTATTGGAATTTAACGTTAGGTTTGGAGACCCAGAAACAGAAGTATTAATGCCAAGGCTTGAATCAGATCTAGTAGATATTATAGAAAAAACATTAGATGGGGACTTGAAAAAAGAAGATCTAATTTGGAAAAGTGAAAAGTGTGTAACCGTAGTGGCTACATCTAAAGGCTACCCTGGAAAATACGAAAAAGGGAAGGGGATTACAGGCCTTAAAGATGTGGATAAAAATATAGTGGTATTCCATAATGGAACTATTGAAAAGGATGGAATGATTTATACTAATGGTGGTAGGGTGATCTCGGTTACTGCTTTAGGAAATACTTTAGAAGAGGCTAGGGATATAATATATAAAAACCTAGGTATAATTAAATTTGATGGTATGTATTATAGAAGGGATATAGCAAAAATAGAATATCTTCCGATAAAGTAGACAGTAGAAAAGAAAAATTGTATTAAACAGCCATAGTTCGATGTCCAAGTAGCTAAGGCTGTTTAATCTTTTATAATTTTCATAATTATTGAAAAGATTTTTTACGTCTTTTATTTTTCATAATATATAATTTTTAATTAAATATTCTTCTATTTATATTAATCCAATATACTTCTATCATCCCATCACGAACACACTTTTTTACCTTAGGTATGCTTTTCGGAATTAAAGGTAACTATAATTTATTTTAATCCATTAGATTTATTCTCTATTCTTCTTTCTGTTTCTTTCCAATAGCAGAGCCAGAATTAATGGTTTGTGACGACGTATTTCTCTAATATAATTTCATTTCAGACATAATTTTATAAAAAACAACAAAAATCAACAATAATATTGTAAAAAACACAATGACAATTGTAAAATTTATTGCTATAATTATGTAAAATAACGCAAGATTAAAATAATTCAAAATATTGACAGTTATAATATGTAAAACATTCAAAAAGATACATACCAATATATGAAAAAGATAAATGGATATTTTTTAAGAGCCAATTTACAAGAGTTACTTTTTATTATTTATTGAAATTTTGTAAAAGCAGCAAAAAGTTTTTCGTTTTGGTTGTTTTTTCCTTCCATTTGTTTGATAATTCTTTTAATTTAAAATTAAATTCAGAAGGAAGGGAAGACGACCAAATTGAAATAGAACATTTGATACTATGATATGAAAAGGAGGATTATTATGAAAAAAAGAAGTTTGATGTTCTTTTTAGTACTGGTGATGGTATTAAGTTTATTGTCGGGATGTAAAAGTAACAATACTAATACTCAAACAGGTTCAAGTGAAAGAACAGGTGATAGAAGAATTGCTTATTATGCTTTTAACTCTGAACCTTATATAGACCTAGATCCAAGTGTTGAGTATTCAAATGGACTAATTGTTTTGCATAATGTATATGAAACTTTAACTAGATATGACCATAAGGAAGAAATAGTAAAACCACTATTAGCAGAATCCTGGACTTCTAATGACGATGGAACAAAGTGGACATTTCATATAAGAGAAGGGGTTAAGTTCCACGACGGTGCAGATTTAGATGCAGAGGCTGTTAAAAAATCAATTGATAGAACCATAGAAATGAAAATGGGAGCTTCTTTTATTTGGGATAGTGTAGAAAGCATCAATGTAGTAGATAAATACACTATAGAATTTGTATTAAAATATCCAGCACCTATTGATTTGATAGCATCTTCTTCATATGCAGCATTCATTATATCGCCTAATGCTGTTGAAAATGACAGTCAATGGTTTAACGATGGTAATTGTGCTGGAACAGGACCTTACAAAATTCAAAAAATAACAAAAGGTGAAGAAGTTATATTGGAAAAGTTTGATGATTATTGGCAAGGGTGGAAAGATAATCAATATACTAATGTAATAATTAAAAAAGTAGCTGAAAGTTCAGCAAGAAGGCAGTTACTTGAAACAGGAGAAGCTCAAATAGCCGCAGCATTTTCAGTAACAGACTTACAAGCTCTACGAGAAAAAAATGATTTGGAAGTTGTAGATGCAGCTACTTGGAGAAATGTTATTGGTTTCTTTAATACAGAGAAGGAACCTTTAAATAATGTAGACTTTAGAAGAGCATTAGCATATGCATTTCCATATGATGAGACTATAACAGAGATAAAGGAAGGACTAGCTGTACAATCATATGGTTTAATTCCTAAAGGATTATGGGGACATGATGAAAGCTTACCTCAATATGAATGTGATTTGGACAAAGCAAAAGAATATCTAGAAAAATCAGGTGTAGATACTAACGGTTTAAAATTGGAAATGACCTTTACTGCCGGTACAGAAGCTTATAGAAATTTTGCTCAACTATATAAAATAAACCTTCAAAAATTAGGAATTGAGCTGGAAATAAGGGAAATGAGCTGGGATAACGTTTGGGAAAAATCAAAGAACACAAATCCAGAAGACAGGCAAGATATATTGGTCATGAATTGGTGGCCTGACTATGCTAGCCCATTGAGTTGGGTACAAAGTCTTGTTCAATCAGAGGAAAGTATATTATTTAATTTGTCATACATTAAAGATGATAATTTGGACAAAATGGTAGCAGATGTTGAAAGATATACTGCAACCGATAGAGATAAAGCACAGGAACTGATTATAGATATTCAAAGGGAAGTAATAGATAAAGCATATTTTCTACACATTTATGATGATATGACTTCATGGGTTATCGATAAGAATTTTAAGGGGTTTGAATCAAATCCAGCTTATGAGTATGTGGTGTTTTTCTATGACACATATTTTGAGGAGTGATCCTAACTTTTAAAGGGGAGATAATATGAAACGATATATTTTAAAAAGAGTTCTTTTAAGCATAGCTGTATTATTAGGAGTAATTACAATTACATTTATAATAGCTAGAATCATTCCCTCTGATCCAGCTGCTAAATGGGTAGGACCAAGAGCAACTCCAGAGCAAATAAAGGCAGCTGAAGAAGAATTGGGTTTAAACGATCCTCTACCTGTTCAGTATATTAACTATTTAAAAGATTTAGCAAAAGGTGATTTGGGAAAATCACTAAGAACCCATAGACCCGTAACTGACGATTTAAAAACATTTGTTCCACCCACTTTAGAACTGGTATTGTTAGCATTTATTATTGCTATAATAATTGGAATTCCATTAGGCATATATTCGGCTAAAAAGAAAGACCAGTTACTAGATCATATAAGCAGGCTATTTTCTATTGGTGCAGTGTCTCTACCTACATTTTGGGTAGCCATGATCCTTCAGCTTATTTTTTATAAAAAGCTGGGGTTGTTTCCAATAGGAGGCAGAGTGAGCATGGAGACTGCAGTTTTATATGAACTACCAAATGTAACAGGTATGCTGATATTAGATTGCATCTTAACGGGGCATTGGTTTATTTTGAAGGATGTAATATGGCATATAGTATTACCTTGTATAACAATTGCTTTGTATCCTATTGGTTTAGTAGCTAGAATGACTCGATCTGCATTGTTAGAGATATTGAATGAAGATTATATTACTGCTGCTAGGTCTTATGGATTAAAAGAAAGATTAGTATTATGGAGATATGCATTGAAGAATACCCTAGGAGCTACTGCAACAGTAGTAACTCTTTCATTAGGATATACTTTAGTAAATACATTTTTAGTAGAAACAATTTTTAGCTGGCCTGGATTAGGAAATTACGTTGCCACATCCGTAGTAACTCTTGATTATCCTGCTATATTAGGTGTTACTATTTTTGCAGCAGCTTGTTATATAATATTAAATCTTATAGCAGATATAATAATTGCCTTAGACCCAAGAGTAAGATTGTAGGAGGGAGAATATGGACAAATTTACATTCTTAAAAGTAGCTAAATACAAGTTAAAGCAATTGAGGTACTACATATACTTATTAAATAGAAATAGGCTTACTCAAATAGCTTTTTATATAGTAATCTGTTTGTTTTTAACAGCTATTTTCTCACCAGTTATAAGTCCTTATCCTGAGCATATAACTGAAGAAGCAAATGCATCTAATAAGCTTTTAAAGCCTTCTTCAGAACATTTGTTTGGAACAGATGAATTAGGACGGGATATATTTAGCAGAGTCTTGTATGGTACCAGAGTTTCACTCACTACAGCTGTATTGTCGGTAGGATTGGCTTTACTAATTGGAGTACCACTAGGTGCTATTGCTGGAACTATAGGTGGGTGGATAGATGAAGTAATTATGAGAATTACAGATATGTTTTTAAGTTTTCCACCACTATTATTAGCTATAGCAATGGTAGCATTAGTTGGACCAGGTTTGGGTAATGCAATGGTAGCTATAGCCTTGTCTTGGTGGCCTTGGTATACAAGACTAGTCAGGGGTCAGGCTATTTCAATGAAGGAAAGAAAATTTGTACAAGCTGCAGAAACAATTGGAACCTCTACTTGGAAGATTATCTTTAAACATATTCTCCCTAATACTATTTCTCCTGTTATTGTACAAGCTTCAATGGATATGGGCGGAGTAATTTTGACAATAGCATCCCTTAGTTTTCTCGGTCTAGGTGCTCAAGCACCTACTCCAGAATGGGGTCTTATGATAAGTATAAGTAGAAACTATTTTCCTGATGCATGGTGGTACAGCATTTTCCCCGGTATGGCAATTTTCATTACTGTATTAGTTTTTAATCTATTAGGTGATGGATTAAGAGAAATATTAGACCCAAAAACCAGAGAGAATTAAAGGCAGGTGGCTACATTGGCATATTTTCAAATTAAGGATTTAAAAGTTTATCATAATACCTTTGAAGGGAAAAAGAAGGTATTGGATATCGATTCAATTGAGATAGAAAAAGGAAAAACTTATGGTGTAGTTGGAGAGAGTGGTGCAGGGAAAACTGTACTAGCTCTTTCAATTCTCGGATTGTTACAATGTCCACCAGGAGAAATTAGTACTGGAGAGATATTGTTGAATGGTGAAAATTTATTAGATAAAAGCGTGGAAGAAATGCAGAAAAATATCAGAGGGAAAAAGATCTCCATGATTTTTCAGGACCCTATGTCTACTTTAAATCCAGTATATACCGTAGGATATCAGTTAACCCAAGTAATAAAAGCAAATAAGGGGCTGAATAACAAAGATGCAAAAAAGGAAGCAATAAAGATGATCCAAACTGTCAAATTACCAGATCCAGAGGATGTGTATAATAAATATCCTCATCAGCTTAGTGGTGGGCAAAGGCAGAGGATAATAATTGCACTAGCATTAGTTTGTGGTGCTGAATTAATTATAGCAGACGAACCCACTAGAAATTTGGATGTAACCATTCAGGCTAATATATTAAAGCTTCTAAAAGAGTTACAGAAAGAGTTTAATGTTACCGTATTATTCATTTCAAATAATTTAAGCTTAGTTTCTATATTCTGTGATGATGTAGGAATACTCTATAAGGGAAAAATAGTTGAACAGGGGCCTGTACGAGAAATTATAGATAGCCCTAAAGATGAATATACAAAATTATTAATAGAATCGGTTACAATGAAAGCCGACCATGAAAAGAAGAAAAATACGAAACAGAAGATTCTATTGGATGTTCAAAATCTTAAGAAATACTTCCCTATAGACGATGGATTTTTAACATCAGCCAAAACATTTGTAAAAGCTGTAGACGGAGTTGACTTACAGATAAAAGAAGGGGAGGTTCTAGGGATAGTAGGAGAATCGGGATGCGGAAAATCTACTTTGGTGAATACTATTTTAAACCTTTACGAACCAACTTCTGGAAAAGTCTATTTTGATGGTAAAGATATTTTTGGATTAGATAAAAAAGAATCAAAAAAAATAAAAAAGAATGTTCAGATTGTTTTTCAAGACCCATATTGGTCCCTAAATCCTAGATGGCTTGTTAAAGATATTATAGCTGAGCCAATAAAAGTGCATGAAAAATTAAGCAATAAAGAGCTGCTGGAAAAAGTATTTGGGCTTTTAGACATGGTAGGATTGGATAAAGATTCAGCATATAAATACCCTCACGAATTTAGTGGTGGGCAGAGACAAAGAATAGCTATTGCAAGGGCTCTAGCTGTGAGTCCAAAGCTAGTTGTATTAGATGAGCCAACTTCATCGATAGATGTTTTTTCTCAAGCTCAAATTTTAAGTTTATTAATGGAATTAAAGGAAAAATTCAAATTGACAAATATTCTTATTTCTCATGACTTAGGTGTGGTGCATAAGATGTCTGATAATATTGCTGTAATGTATTTAGGGAAAGTAGTAGAATATGGAAATGCCAATGAAATATTTGCAAACCCTCTTCATCCATATACTAGGGCTCTGTTTAATTCAATACCATCTTTAGAGTTTAATGGGGTAGAGGAGCTTCATACTATTGAGGGCAATGTACCTAGTGCTATAAACCCTCCAAGTGGATGTAGATTCCATACAAGATGTCCAAATTGCATGGAAAAATGTAAGGAAAGCATTCCGGAAGCAATAAATTATAGTGATGGACATATGATATCATGTTTTCTTTATGAGGGGTGATGCGATTGTTAAAACAGGTAATTGAGATTTTTGAGATATTGGACAACCCTAAAGTCACAGGGGAAATTTTAAAGAAGTATTTTGAAAATGCTTATCCAGATGTGGATTTTGAAATAGTTAGAATAACAGGAAAAAATGCACCTGTGGACTTTATAAAAATAACAATAGAAGGTAGGAATGGAAAGAAAAGAGGAGGAGATGCTCCCACATTAGGAGTTATTGGAACACTTGGTGGAATTGGTGCAAGACCTGAAATATGTGGTTTTACGTCAGATGGAGATGGTGCATTGACGGCATTAGCTGCTGGACTGAAAATATGTGAGATGAAGAAGAGAGGAGATTGTTTAGAGGGAGATGTAATAGTAACTACTCATGTTTGTCCTTTTTCTCCTATTCTACCTCATGATCCAGTTCCATTTATGGATGCTCCTGTTTCTGATGAAATTATTAATAGGTACACTGTATTAGAGGAAATGGATGGGATTATTTCTGTAGATACCACAAAAGGAAATGAAATTATTAATCATAAAGGTTTCGCTATTACGTGTACAGTAAAAGAAGGTTATATTTTAAAGGTGAGTAAAGACCTGCTAGATATAATGAAAATAACTACAGGAATTCCTCCTGTAGTATTGCCTATATCTCAGCAGGATATTACTCCATATGGAAATGGAATATCTCATTTAAATAGTATATTACAGCCTTCCACATGTACGGATAAGCCAGTGGTTGGATTAGCTATAACAACTGAGACAGTTGTACCAGGATGTAGTAGCGGAGCTACCCATCTAGTAGATGTTGAGCAAGCTGCAAGATTTATTGTAGAAGTTGCAAAATATTTTAGTAGAGGCCAATGTAAATTTTATGATGTAGATGAGTTTAATAGATTAAAGAAATTATATGGGAGTCAAAAAAAATATCAAACTCAAGGATTAAATACTGGAAGAAAAGTTGGATTAATTACTATGGGAAAATCAAATCGGAAGGACATGAAAGAAGATATTGAAGATATACTCCAGCCTAAATTTGATATAGTTGGGATAGGTATTTTAGATGGATATTCTTTTGAAGAAATAAAGGAGAACTTCTGGCCAGAAGATGGAGAAAGTTTTATAGTATCTATGATAGATGATGGACAAGTGGTTAAAATTAGTGAATCAAATGCTTTTAAATTGATAGGTGAAAAAATAAATATTCTAGAGAATGAAGGTATTATATGCAATATGCTTATGTGCACAGGGAAATTCCCTGATTTCGATAATAAAGGTATATTATTAAGACCTGAACGGATAATTTATTCGATTTTAAAAGGGATGGACATTAAAAAACTTGGAATAATTGTACCAGATGAGGAACAAGTGAATGATTCATTAAAGCAATATTATGAGTTTAATCCAGAAATTGTAGCAGCTTCTCCTTATGGTTCAATAGATGATATAGGGAGAGCTAGCTCTAAACTTAGTAAAGATGTAGATTTGGTTCTATTAGATTGTATGGGATTTACAGAGAATATGAAAAAAATTGTTGAAGATAAAACAGGTTTAAAAGTAATGCTTCCAAGAACATTGGTAGCAGGAATATTAAATAATATAGCTTAAATAATGTTGGAGGAGGAGATGGATATATGAAAAAATTAGATAGACAAGATTTAATTGATATTTTATATGGATGTACTATTTTGGGTACTGGAGGCGGTGGAAGCCTTGCAAAAGGTATAGAGATGATCGATAAGGCGTTGGAATTAGGTAAGGAATTCATTTTAGTAGATTTTGATGAACTTAAAGATGATGATTTAATTGCAACTCCTTATGCTTGTGGAGCTATTTCTCCAGAAACTGAAGAGGAAAGAAAAAAATATGAGAATCTACCAGTTATTTCAGAGGTACCTCAAGTAGTTGCTTTAAGGGAAATGGAAAGATATTTAGGGAAGGAAGTTAAGGCGGTAATTTCTACTGAATTAGGTGGAGGCAATACTGCATTAGCTTTCTATTGCGGAGCAATGGCAGGGAAATATATTGTAGATGGGGACCCAGCAGGAAGATCAGTACCGGAATTACAACATTCAACATATTACTTAAATAATATTAGTATTACCCCTATTTCCTTAGTAAACCAATTTGGTGAATCTGCAATAATTACAAAGGTTGTAGATGATTACAGGGCTGAATCCTTGGTTAGGGCACTAGCTGTAGTAAGTAAAAATAATATTGCAGTAGTTGACCATGTAGATACTGCTGCTAACTTGAAGAATGCTGTTATTAGAGGTGCAATATCATGTGCATGGGAAATAGGAAAAGCATTTAGACTTGCTAAGGAAGAAGGAAAAGATTTTGTTGAAGCTGTAGCTAATGCAGGTAAAGGCAAAAAATTGTTTAAGGGTATAGTTAAAAAAAATAATTGGGATACAATAGATGGATTTACAATAGGGGAAGTAGAAATTGAAGGCAAAGACCTATATGAAGGAGATATCTACAAGATATGGTATAAGAATGAAAATATAATGTCATGGAAAAATGACGAGTACTATGCTTCAGTTCCAGATCTAATTTGTGTTTTTGATAGAACAGAAAAGGAACCTGTTTTAAATCCTCATTTTAAAGAGGGTATGGAGATTGAAATAGTTGCTTTACCAGCTCCTAAGGAATGGACAACTAAGAGAGGGTTAGAAGTATTTGGACCTAAGAGTTTTGGGTTTGATGTAGAATGGAAACCAATAGTTTAATAGGAGAGATCTGTATATGCCTATAGCTCAAATTACATTAACAGTAGAGGAATCAAAAAAGTTAATAGCTATGGCTGTTAGTATACATCCTAAGGTAAAAAATGTTTTAGAGAAAGGAAATATATTATTTAAAGGAGGCTCCACTGTTTCCCAAGTATCCAAAACAATTACTGGCAACTATTTAAGGTTGTGTGGAATGATAACTAAAAGGGGATGTGTTGTAAATGTGGGGGATGAGGAATCTCTCCCCCATGTAGCTTTATATAAAAATGGTGAATTTATAAATATTGATGAAACCTTTTTACAGGATGTATTAAAGTTAACAGAGAATGATTTAATTATATGCGGAGCAAATGCTATAGACCCCTATGGAAATGCAGCAATGATGACAGGAAGCTTAGGGGGTGGAGATACACCTTTTGCTTTTGGGACATGGTATGGAGAAGGGGTGCCTGTAATAATCCCTGTAGGTCTTGAGAAGCTAATTCCCAATAATATAAATGAGATAATCAAGCTAACTGGAAGGAGAAAAAAGAAGTATTCTACTGGAATGTCTGTAGGTCTTATGCCTGTTATAGGTGAAATAATTACAGAAGTGAATGCAATAAAATTATTGACAGGTTTGGAAGCCATCCCTATAGCTGCAGGAGGAATTGGTAATGGGAAAGGAAGTGTAACGTTAGATGTTATAGGAGAAGAGAAAGAGCTGAAAAAATTAATGGATTTAATATTGGACATAAAGGACCAGGTATTATATGAAGAGGAAAATTACTTAGAATGTAAACCTATATGTCTTCATTGCAAAGAGCATTTAGGATGCATTTATAAAAGCTTGTTAAGGGGTTGATAGAATGTCTATTTCAGTTGCTGATGCGTTAAAACTTCCTTCATTTTATGGTGCACAGATATTGGCAGGAAGTAGGGGATTAGATAGACAGTTACGTAGGATTAGTGTTGTTGAATGTCCTGAATTTCCTCTAGATGCAAGCATAGCAGGTAAAGAAAACCATTTATTTGAGGATGGAGATTTTTTTATTTCTAGTCTGTATGCTATAAAGAACACACCTGAGCTGTTGTTAGATACTGTTAAATTATATAATAAGTTTAATTCTAGCGGATTGTGTATAATAAATAGATATTTTAAGACCATACCTCAAGAGGTGGCAAACTATGCAAACGAAGTAAATTATCCTATTATTATGGTAGAGTGGAGCGTTGCCTATGCAGACATAATAACTGATGTATCTAGAGCTATATTATCTAGCCAAAACAATCATGTGGCTATATCTATAATAAATGATATTCTTAATGAGGATGACCCTGAAAATATTATGTCTTTAGCATATACTCTTAACAATAAATTTTACGATAATATAGTAGTTTTTTGTTTGAAAACAGTCATGTGTGAAGAAAGTAAAATAAGATTTTTGATTGGAAATTTGAACAACATAAAGAATTTATATTGTGTGAGTTATTATGATAATGTTTTAATATGTATTTCATCTCAATCTAAAATAACTGATAAAGACATAGATTTACACATAAATAATATAAAAAACGTAGTAGAAAGAAGTTTAAAAGATTATTATATAGGCATTAGTAACTCTTATGAAAGTTTAAAGAACTTGAAGGATGCAATAGAAGAAGCTTTAACTGCTTGCAAAGTGTCTAAAATAACCAAAAATAAGGTAGAGATATATAGTAAAATTGGGTCGTATCAACTTCTTTTGGATATAAAAAACAAAAATACACTAAAAAAATTCTATAATGAGTTAATAGGTCCACTTATAGAGTATGATGAAAATAAAAACGGTAAATTAGTTGAAACACTGTTTACCTATGTGCAGAATGATGGAGATATAGGGAAAACTGCCTTTGATTTATTTCAACATGAAAATACGATAAGATATAGGATATTAAAAGTAAAACAACTTTTAGGTTTAACAGAAGAAAGTATAAAGTTTTATGAGACTATATCATTGGCTTATAAAATATCTAAGATAATACTGTAAGAGTTATAGGAGATTTGTGTAAAAAGAATTACTCCCCCAATAAATTATATAAAAATTCAACAGACAGTATGATTGGTTAATCATACTGTTTTTTTATGTTGCAATTTCACATATAATAGTTTTAATTTAGAAGAAAACCTTAGGGAAGATGTAATTATCATTATGAAGGTTTGGGGAGCCAGAAAAGGGTAGGGGTAAATAATCTAATTTCTGAAAAATATTCTGAAATAGGAAAACATGCAGCCTATTATGAATGCCTATGTAATATAGGTACTATAAACTTAATAAAGGGTAGTGCTTGGACTACCCTTATTAATTAATATTTTGTTTTAATCCTTTTACGAAAACATCTATTAAGTTCCAATAGTCATCTACCACTATTACATCTGCATCTTTTCCCTCTTCTATGGAACCCTTCTTATCATATAGGTTAATGTACTTAGCTGGGTTTTCTGCTGTCATTTTTACTATATCGCTTATGGATGCTTTAACATTTTTTACTACATTTTTTACCGAATCTAAATAGTTCATTTCTAAATCCTTAACCTGTTCATAATTGTATTTATCCATTAATTCTTCCTTGCCATCTTCGCTAACTACTTTTATATAATCGCCTTGTGGAATGAAGGTTTGTTTACGAACATAATGGTAAAATTCATAGTTTACATGAGCTAATCCTACACAGTCGGTAGTTAGTATTATTTTATTGGGGCCTTTTAACCTATACATGATAGCAAATGCTTCAGGTTTTACTGTAAGTCCTGTTTGTTTTGCAAATTCTGCATACATATCATTGAAGTACATAGCAGCACCTACAACCCCAAGCCTTCTGTGGTGGAAGCCCCTCATGCCGCTGTAGGTATGGGTGAATCCTCCTAATCCTAAATCCTTTAGCCTTGCAATATCCTCGAATTCAGCAGCAGTATGGCCAACAGAAATCTGTATATTGTTTTTATTGGCATATTTAATGAATTCTTCTGAACCAGGTAGTTCTGGTGCCATGGTTATTAGCCTTATATTACCTTTACCAGCTATTTCAATAAAGTTTTCAAGTATTTCGATAGATGGATTTAATACATGCTCCTCTTTTTGCATTCCCTTGTATTCCTTGTTTATAAAGGGGCCTTCAAGATGGATGCCTATAACTTCTGCTCCTAAGGAAGGTTCCCAACTGTCCATAGCCTTTTTAGCTTCTGATAATTGGAATTTTATAAAGTCTAAGGAATCGGTGCCAGTAGTAGCTAAGTAGGATGTAACTCCAGATTTCACCAAATCTCTTGACATATTTCTAAGGGATTTTGAGCTTCCTTCATAGGTAAAGGAACCTGTAGCCCAACCATGAAGGTGGATATCGATAAAGCCTGGAAGTATTATATTCTGGCTATAATCTAGAACTTCTTCATTAGGTTCTACTTCAGGATATATTCCTTTTATAATGCCATCTTCTATCTTTAAATAACCGTCTTGAAATCCCTTAGGAGTATAAATGTTTTCGGAATAGATATACATACGATCACCCCTATCTCAAATACCAGTACTCTTTATTAGCTTCCATTAGATCATCTAATACCATCTTTGCTTTTACAGGATTTATAACGGTTCTATTCAAAGTCAAGGCCTGTAGTGCTTTTTGGTAATTAGACTCAAATAAGGATTCTACGGTTAGTTTTTCATAGGCATATTGGTTTACCAATAATCCTTCGTAGAAAGTATCTACTTTACCAATTGGATACCCTACAGCACCATCTTTAGTAAGTTCTCCTGCACATTCCACCATTGCATCTTCAGGTAGGTTGGTTATAATTCCTTCATTTCTGACTATTACTATGAATACTTTTCTTAAATCATAGGCAATGGACTCTGCAACCTCTACCATCATATTCCCATGGACTTCTCCAACTAAAAATGGTAATCCTTCTAGTGAATTCTGCTCCTTCGCTTTTTTACATATATCTAAAACTTTCTTTTCCCTACCTTCTTTTGCCTCATCTGCTCTAGTAAAACTAGGATTGCTTTCCTTAGCTATTTCATCGGGGAAGAAATAGTACTGCAAATAGGTATTAGGTAAATATTCAGGGAAGAAAGAAAGCATTTTATTCACGTTTTTATAAGTTTCAAGCCATGATGCTTCCCTTTGCTCTGCATTATATGGTTTAAATTCGTGTTTCATTAGATATTCTTTAAGTTTTGGCATTAAATCCTCATTAGTTGGTCTGTGATAAAGCTTTGTAAACCAACCGAAATGGTTTAGGCCAAAGTAACCTGGTTCAATGTCGTGTTGTTCTACATCGAGTATTTTAGAAAAGGATTTTAGCATGGAATATGGTTGGTCGCAGATATTTAATATTCTTTTATCATCTGGGAATACCTTGTCTAAGGCTACTGCTACAATGGCTGCAGGATTGGTATAGTTTAAAATCCAAGCATCCTTAGAATATTCTCTTATCTTTTTCACCATATGAACCATTGGGGCAATTGACCTCATTCCATAGGCAAATCCACCAGGACCACAGGTTTCTTGACCTACTAAACCATATTTTAAAGGAATCTTTTCATCTAGACTTCTCATTTCAAAGTTTCCTACCCTCATTTGTACGAATACATAGTCAACGTCAATATAGGCCTGATCTTCATCATCGGTAAAAATGAGTTCTGCTTCTGGATAATACTTTTCCATCATCAATCGTATATAATCTTTCTGTAATTCCATTCTGTCCTTACTAATATCAAATAAGGTTAATTTTCTCAAAGGAAATCTTTCCTTAAAATTGATCAAACTTCCAATAAGGGCTGGAGTCCTTGTACTACCAGCTCCTACAATGGTTACATTTTGTTTTTTACGATTCATTTTTAGTCTCCTTTCCAGCTGTGTCTAAGTATGAAATTAGTATCTGAATTAAAACGTGTAATCCTACCCTTGAAACCAAATCATTATATTTGGTTTCCGTATTGTCTGCAAAACAGAACATCCTATAATTAGCGATTTTCTGCAATGAGTTATTGGAAAAAGATGTTAAGGCTATAACATCAATACCAAGGGCTCTAGCTTTTTTTGCTACAGTTTTAATCTTTTCTGTCTCTCCTGATAAAGACATTAAAATTAGGCTTTCGCCTTTAGATAGATTTTCGCATATAACATCAATTAAGTTTAAATCGCTTATGAATATGGATTTAATCTTTAGTAGAGCAAGTCTTGAACAGAACAGGTCTGCCAAAGGCATGGAAGCTCCCCGAGCTATAATATATACAGCTCGGGACTTTCTAATAACTTCTACTATAGATTTAATATTTTCCTCATTTTGTAGTGACAAAGTCTTATTAACTTCATCGTATATATTTAGCAAAATATCATTAAATGAGGGCAATTTCTTTAAATTCTCTTGACTTTCAATATGATGCTTTACGTAATAACGGAGTTCGCTATAGCCATCAAATCCTAGTTTTTTTGATAAGTTGATTATGGAAGTTTTAGATACATATATTTTTTTAGCTAGTTCATTGGCTGTTAGATACAGTACATCTTGGGGATTTGATACTATATATTCAATTATTTTCTTTTCTAAATCCGTCAATTTATCGTAATTTTCTGTTAAGCGGGCTAGTATCATTAAACCACCTTGCCTTGTAATGCGCTATCCACAGCATTTTTAACAAATTCTACACTTGGTCCAAATACTATATGGATATGATTTTTTGCAGGGAAAAATATTCCTGATGTACCTGATTCTTTTAATCTCTCTTTGTCTACAATATGCATATCTTTTAGGTCAATTCTAAGTCTAGTTACGCAGTTTTCAACATTGACAATATTTTGTCTGCCTCCAAGGGCTTCTATTACTATTTTTGCTATTTCATCATATCTCTTTTCTTGTAACAATGCATTATACTCTATATCATCTTCTTCACGGCCTGGTGTAGGTATATTAAATTTCTTAATTGCCCAGCTAAATGTGAAGTATGTAATTATAGCTAAAGGAATACCTACTATCAGAATGTTGTACCATTTTGTATTTTCGTACATTAGCCCGAATATAGCAAAATCGAAAATAGTTCCTCTAATATAGCCTACGCCTGTTTTTAAAGCTGCTAAAACTACAGCACCACTTGCAGCTAAGAATACATACCATATATAGAGTAATGGTGCTATGAATAAGAAGGAGAATTCCATTGGTTCTGTAACATTACCTAAAAATGGAGTTAATACCATAGTTAAAATAATTCCCTTGACGAACTTTTTATTTTTATCATAAGCTGTTTTATACATTGCAAGACCTATTGCAGGAATCATAAATAATGTTACTAACATTTGATTTTGTGCCATAAATCTAGTTAAACTTGGCACCATTTCCCAAGCTTCATGGCTTGGTCCCAAATCAAATAGAATTTTATTTAAAGCGGGTAATACTCCTACAAATTCTTCGCCTGCAATCGTATATACTCCACCTGCAGGGGTAAATCTAAGCATCGCACTCCATACATGATGAAGTCCAAAGGGGATTAAAAGTCTTACCATTACAATATTTAGAAATACCCCTATATATCCACTTAATATTAGAGAGGACATGGATATAAGTGCCTTTGTAACATATTGCCAGATGAATGGAACTATAAGCCCAACGATGATTGTAACACCGATAGAAACTATAGGTACAAATTTCTTTCCACTAAAGAAGGCAAAGGCTACAGGTAGTTCTTTATCATGATATCTATCTGTTAATATTGCAGCGATAAGTCCACTTATAATTCCACCTAGCACATCAAGCCTTAAGGTTTGTATACCTAAAACCATTCCTTGTCCTACTTGAGCCATTTCTTCGGCAGAAGCTAAATTACCGGTTGCTATTAACCAAACATTAATTGTTGCATTTAAAATCAAATAAGAAATAATTGATGAAAATACGGCAATTCCTTTTTCCTTTTTCGATACTCCATAAGCAACACCCATAGCAAACAGAATAGGAGTATTGTTGAAAATAACGTTTGCAATATCCCTTAAACTTATTAAGATGGTGTTTAGAGTTGGAGTTCCTAAAAATGGAAGTTTCTCAATCATATAGCTTTGAACTAATGCCCCAGTAAGACCTAAAATCATACCGACTGGTGCCATTACCGCAATTGGCAGTAACAAAGAACGACCAAAGCGTTGAATGGCTTCATTTAATTTCTGTCTTTTTGTCAAATTTAATCACTCCTCGTTTTAATGATTGAATTTGCTTTACTAGCATGCTAGCATATAAATAATCCCACAAAAATTAGGATGATGCAATAGATTGAAAATTATAAAAACTATATAATGGAGATATTAATTTGGTCGTAACTAGTGACTAAAGTCATTTTACATTAATGCCTTGTTAGAAGCAATATTTTCACCACTATTTATAATTAGGACATAATAGGCGAGTATATAAATATGAATAACAATAGCTGAATTTGGTCAATAGTAGGAGGAACTAGCAATAACTAACAAATTATCGATAGTAGTTTGAGAAAACAAATAGGAAGAGTATTGAAGTTGTAAAAAGTATTTCAAAAACAGGCATAAATTTGATATAATACTATGTGGTTGTAATATTATATTAACGCTTTAATGTTTTATAATATAATAGACCAAGCCTTGTTCGAGCTCTATACTGAATATTATAATAACTAATATACATACTATTTATATTTGGATATAATTTTTTGTAAGCTGATGTTAAATTAGAATATAAGGAGGTAATCTTGTGAAAACGGATGTTCAAATTGCTCAAGAAGCAAAAATGCTTCCCATTACAGAGGTAGCAGCAAAATTAGGCTTAGAGGAAGATGATCTAGTACATTACGGGAAATATAAAGCAAAGATCAATCTTAAGGTATTGGAAAGGCTAAAGGATAAAGAGGATGGTAAGTTAATACTTGTAACTGCCATAAACCCAACTCCAGCAGGCGAGGGAAAAACTACTGTGAATATCGGGCTAAGTATGGCTTTAAATAAAATAGGCAAGAAAGCTATAACTGCCTTGAGAGAACCATCCTTAGGACCTAGCTTTGGCGTTAAAGGTGGAGCCGCTGGTGGAGGATATTCCCAAGTTGTACCTATGGAGGATATAAACCTACACTTTACTGGAGATTTCCATGCAATAACTACAGCTCATAACTTAATAGCAGCCCTATTAGATAACCATTTACATCAAGGAAATGAATTAAATATCGATCCAAGAAGAATTCTTTGGAAAAGGGTTCTTGATATGAATGATAGGGCTTTAAGAAATATAGTAGTTGGACTTGGTGGAAAGCCTAATGGAGTTCCAAGAGAAGATGGATTCGATATTACTGTAGCATCAGAAATAATGGCTATTTTCTGCTTATCTAGGGATTTAGAAGATTTCAAGGAAAGAGTAGGAAATATATTAGTAGCATATAAATACGATGGAAGCCCAGTATATGTAAGAGACCTAAAGGCTCAAGGTGCTGTAGCATTATTAATGAAGGATGCGATTCATCCTAACCTAGTTCAAACATTAGAAAACACTCCTGCTTTAATTCACGGAGGACCTTTTGCAAACATTGCCCATGGATGTAATTCCATGTTAGCAACTAAATTAGCTTTAAAACTAGCAGATTATACAGTAACTGAGGCGGGCTTTGGTGCTGACTTAGGAGCAGAGAAATTCTTCGATATTAAAGCAAGATTTGGCGACTTAAAACCAGATGCAGCCGTAATAGTAGCTACTGTAAGAGCATTAAAACATCATGGTGGAGTTAAGAAAGATGAACTAGGCGTTGAAAACCTTGAGGCTTTAGCTAAGGGATTTGAGAACTTGGCGAAACATATTGAAAACGTTAATAAATTTGGAGTTCCTGCTGTAGTAGCTATTAATAAATTCCCAACTGACACTGAAGCTGAATTAGATTATCTAATTAAGAAGACAGGGGAATTAGGTTCTGTAGCAGTACTAACTGAGGTATGGGGTAAAGGAGGCGAAGGTGGAGTTGAATTAGCAAAGAAGGTAGTAGAAGTTATTGAAACTAAACCTTCTAATTTCAAACCACTGTATGATATTAATGAATCCATAAAGGATAAGCTCCATAAGATAGCTACTGAAATTTATGGGGCAGATGGAGTAGAATATACAAAAGCTTGTGAAAAGAGGATTAAAGAAATAGAAAGTTTAGGATTAGATAAAATGCCAATATGTATGGCCAAAACACAGTATTCCCTATCTGATGATCCGACTTTATTAGCAAGACCAAAAGGATTCAAGATAACTGTTAGGGACATAAGAATATCTGCTGGTGCTGGATTCCTAGTAGCATTAACAGGAGAAATTATGACTATGCCAGGATTACCAAAGGTTCCAGCTGCTAACAATATAGATATTCTTGAAAATGGGGAAATTGTAGGATTATTTTAATAAAAAAGTCTGGGGATATTTCTCCAGACTTTTTTAACAGATAGAGGGTATCAATGTATTGGGAGGTGAAAATGTGTCACAAAATGAATTTAAAACCAAAAGCCCTCAGGTAGATAAGTTATTTGAAGCCATATTGAAACTTGAGACAATTGAAGAATGTTACCGATTCTTTGAAGATATATGTACAGTTAAGGAAATCCAGTCTATTGCTCAAAGACTAGAGGTAGCGAAACTATTAACCCTTAAAAATACTTATAATGAAATAGAGAAGAAGACGGGGGCTAGTACTGCAACCATCAGTAGAATAAATAGGTCAATGAATTATGGTATAGGTGGGTATAAGATCGTATTCGATAGATTAGATTTTAAAGATGAAGAATAGATGTAAAAGGGATGGGGATTTTTGCATCATGATAAATTAACATCAAATTGATAAGAATCCAGCTTATTGCTTAGACTTAGTAATGGGCTGGATTTTTTGACGCAAAAGGGATGAATGTTTTTGCATAATCACAAATAAAAAATATAAGGACTGAGCCCTTTAGAACTAGAACTCAATCCTTAATGGTTCTTCTAATCAAATGTCATAACTAGTCGACTTGTAACCTTACCTTCTTTTAAGCGTTCAAGCCCTTTTGGTACTTGTTCAAAGGATATTTCTTCTGTATCGATTCTTACCTTTCCTTCTTTCATCAATTTTAAGATTTCTTTTATATCTTCTGGTGTTCCTCCTACAGAGCCTACAATACTAGCTTCCTTCAAAATTAAGCTACTCGTATTTATAGTAGTTTCTAAACTTGCCATACCTACCACTACTACTTTGCCTCCTGGAGCAATGGCTTCTAATGCTTCGGCTGTTGTTTTGTTTGCACCAGCAAAATCCACAATGACTTCAAGACCCTCGTCTTTAAATTCCAATATGTTTTCTGCAGCCTTATAGGCACCTGCCTTTAAAGCCTTATCCCGTGCTGATTCCTTTCTGGATGCTACATATACTTGAGCTCCTTTTTGCACTGCAAATTGATTTCCAAGGGTTCCGAGTCCGCCTATACCGATTATTCCAACTTTAGTTCCTTCTTTTACGCCCCCTTGGCCTACTACTGCATGATATGAAGTCATTCCTGCATCTGTTGCGGCAGCTGCTTGGATAAAATCGACTTCATCGGGTATAGGTATTAACATTTCCGCTGGTGCAGTAGTATGGGTTGCATAACCTCCATCACGACCGTAACCTGGGCCTGTACCACCTGGTTCCATTGGACACACTGCTACCCTGTCACCAACTTTAAAGCCTTCAACTCCCTCACCAACCTCTGTTATGACTCCAGAAATTTCGTGCCCCATGATAACGGGAAATACTTTAATGATGTCCATCCAGCCTGGATCTTCTAAAGCACCAACATCACTATGGCATAGTCCACAAGCTTTAACTTCAATTACCACATAACCTGGTTTTGCTTTTGGAATATCCTTCTCAACAAGTACCAAGGGTTCATGAGTTTTTGTGAATTGCCAACCTTTCATTTTTCCACTCATTAAATCCCCTCCTTTTCTTTATTGTTAATTGTATAACAAATAAAAAACTAATTCTATTGATGAAATTGTGAGATTGTCAATTAACTAATTATCATATATGACACCAAAAGATGTGAGAGAGACAGAAGTTTTTCATTTTAATTTCAAAAATTGATAAATTCTTGAAATTTTTAAGATATAATATTAATGTTGATATACATGAATAAGAAAATTTTAATTGTTGATGATGAAGTGGACATGGTCAATATGTTAAAAATTTCTTCAAGTTAAAAGGTTTTGAAACGGTTGAAGCATATAATGGAGAAGAAGCTTTAGAAAGGCTAGAAAATAAGCCAGATATTATCCTTCTAGACATCAATATGCCTGAAGTTGATGGGTTTGAGGTTTGCAAGAAAATACGGCAAAGGACTAATTCTCCCATATTATTTTTGACTGCAAGAGGAGCTGAATCAGATAAAATCAAGGGATTGATGATAGGCGGAGATGATTATATTGTAAAACCCTTCTCGCTAGGAGAATTACATGCTAGAGTTTATTCTCACCTGCAAAGGGAAGAACGGCAAAAAAATAGTGCCAAAGATTCTTTAGGATTCAGTATCAATTACAGCTTACGAACTGTTCACTACAATGGGGTTGAAATTGTTTTTACCAAGACAGAATTTGATATTATTGAACTCTTATCTACTCATCCCAACATGATATTTGACCGTGAGAAAATATATTCATCCTTATGGGGGTTATGATGCCATGGGAGATAATTCTGTAGTGGCAGAACATGTTCGTAAAATCCGCTATAAAATATCGAAAGTAACGGATAGGGAATTTATACAAACGGTTTGGGGAGTAGGGTATAGATGGATTGGTTGAAAAGTTTGACTTTAAAATTGAGTTTAAAAAGGAGTTTTGTTATTTATCTTATTATATTTTTAACTGCTGGCATTTTTTAGCAAAATTCAATTCTACATTGATAGAAATATATCAAATGAATGTTTTGAAAGAAAAACTTCAACAGGTAGCAAAGGATGGAGAAGAATTTTATATTCTAATTGGTCAGAAATCAAATTCTTTAGGTAGGTTTTTTAGGGAAATTTTGCTGTTATATAAGGATTTTTCAGTTTTTCTTCACAGTATATTGTTTTCTTTACTGGGATTCTTTACATACTATAAGGACAAATTAGAAGAGCCCATAGGCTGTATATGTAAAATTGATGAAGGCAATTTAAACAATATTCCCGATGGAGATAATGAGCTTGTTTATGCTTGTAAAAAGGTTAATGATGAAATGATATATTTACACGAAGAAAAAATAAAAGTATGGAACCAATACGATGCTTTCAATCATATGGTATCATCCATGAGTCATGATATGAAAAATCCATTAGCTGTTATAAAGGGGAATATTGAAATTTTAGAAATGATGAATGAAGGGGAAGATTATAGTAGAATAAGGTCAGAAATTATACAGTCTACAAAAAGTAATATAAACAGGATAGAAAAGTACCTGGACCGTATCAAATATATACAATCAATGGAGCAACTGAAGATAAAAAGGGAGTATATCTCCATTTTAGAATTCATAAAAGCATTGAAACATAACTCAGAAGTACTAAATACTGACAAACGTATTCATTGGATAATTCCAAAAGAGGATGTAATTATTAACATTGACAGCCATCATATAGAAGAGGCCTTCGAAAATGTATTAAACAATGCCATAGCTTATGCAAACTCTAATATCTATATAAGCGTAGAGATAAAGGATGGAAGGTTGGTTATTTCCATACAGGATGATGGAAAGGGATTCTCGCGGGATGCTCTAAAAAATGCAACAAGTAAATTTTACTCAGAAAGACTGCGGTCTGGCAATATGGGACTAGGGCTTAATATAACAAAGTATATACTTGAAAAACACTCTGGAGATTTAATTATTACAAACTATAATGGTGGAGCATTAGTAAAAATGATCATTAATCTATAAATATTGAAAAAGTATTGAAAATTATCTGCTACACTCTTCTTAAGATAAGGAGGGTGTATTTTTATGGATGAAAGAATTGAAATAAAAAATTTAAATGTTGGCTATGGAAGGAAGCAGGTATTATTTAATGTATCTTTGTCAATAAAAAAAGGCATGTTTGGACTACTGGGGAGGAATGGTGCTGGTAAGTCCACTTTAATGAAGGCTTTGGTGGGTCTAATTCCTATTCAATCTGGTAAATTAAATGTTTGTGGATTATCTAATAATGACAAAAAACAAATACGTTCAATAATAGGATATCTTCCACAAGAGTTTAATATTTACCTCAATATGAAGGTGGACGAAGCTTTGGAATATCTCGGGACTTTATCAGAAATTGATGCTAAAACATTAAAAAGTAGAACAGAAGAAGTTTTAGAGCTTGTGAATTTAGAAAAGGATAGAAAACTAAAAATAAAGGCTTTATCCGGAGGGATGAAAAGAAGATTAGGTATTGTTCAAGCAATACTACATAATCCAAAGGTGTTAATAGTAGATGAACCTACAGCAGGGCTTGACCCTGAAGAAAGGATTCGCTTTAGAAATTTGTTAGCTAATTTAGCTGAAGATAAGATCGTTATTCTATCAACCCATATAGTTGGAGATATAGAAAGCACCTGCAATAATTTAGCTGTTTTAAACGGCGGGAGAATTATATTTAATGGGCCTACTGATGAAATCACAGAATCAGCTAAGGGATATACCTATAAGGTGAAAGTACCAAAAACACGAATTCATGATTTTAAAAATCGCTATGTAATTACATCACAGCAGGATTTTGGGGAATATGTTGAAACCAGAATACTTTATAAAGGCAAACCAGAAAATGAGTTTAAGAGGGTAGACCCTACTATTGAAGATGGATATTTGAACCTACTATATGATATTGGAGGGACTAAATAGTGAAATTAGTAATATTTGAAATGAAACGTTGTTTGAAAAATCCCATCTTTTAAAGGCTCCACCTATAATAATACCTACTGCCATTTCAATCATATTTCCCTTTAATGCGAAATTCTTAAATTCCTTTAACATTGTTTCCCTCCATTCTAACCATCTGGATTGTTCAAAAACTAGCTATAGTATTGTCTGGGTTTTTTAAGGTACTTTAATTCTATAGCTGCTAAATTTTTGTTCCAAGTTTCATATTCATCTGCTTTTTTATAAGAACTTTAATAATTATATACCCATGTATATTGAGAGTAATTATTTCAAACGATCAAATATTTAAATATAATATAATATAGAAGATTATTACATGAAAACAAGATATAATATAAGTAAACTATGGGCAAATAACCATTTCCATTGTATGTACGTTTCATTTGAGAAGGAGGGAAAATATGACTATAAATGATAAGCTAGTAAAAGCACATATAGTTGATTCAAAAATCGATAAACCAAAAGCAAATATAGGTTTTATTTCACATGAAATAGTAAAAAAAGTAAATGATTTTCATAAAGGGTTTAGTGAGTATTCAGTGACACCATTACATAAATTAGATGCTTTAGCAAAACATTTTGGACTAAAAAATATATTCGTAAAAGATGAGTCCTATAGATTTGGATTAAATGCCTTTAAAGTCTTAGGAAGCACTTATGCAATTGGTAAATATTTGGCTAGTAGATTAGGCATGGATATTTCAGAGGTATCCTTTGAGTATTTAAGTTCTGAGGAAGTAAAAGATAAGATAGGTGAAATTACCTTTGTTACTGCCACAGATGGCAATCATGGTAGGGGAGTTGCATGGGCCGCCAATCGATTGGGACAAAAATCGGTTGTCTATATGCCGAGGGGTTCATCATTAACTAGATTGAATAATATAAAAAAAGAGGGAGCAGATGCATCTATTATAGATGGGAATTATGAAGATGCTGTAAAGCTTTCAGAAGAGATGGCTGAGAAAAATGGCTGGGTAGTAATTCAAGATACTGCTTGGGAAGGGTATGAAGAGATACCGACTTGGATTATGCAAGGCTATGGAACCATAATATACGAAGCATTGGAGCAGTTAACTGAATACGGGATAGATAAACCAACTCATGTATTTTTACAGGCTGGAGTAGGATCTTTTCCTGGTGCAATACTCGGATACTTGATTAACAGATTTGGAGAAGATAGGCCTATAACGATTATCATGGAGGCTGACGCTGCAAACTGCCATTATCTATCTTCCTTAAGTGGTAAAAGGGAAATAGTAGAAGGAGATATGCCTACCATTATGGCAGGATTGGCTTGTGGTGCCCCAAATATTATAAGTTATGATATATTAATGGATTATGCAGATTGCTTTTTATCATTCCCAGACTATGTAACAGCGAGGGGTATGAGAATATTGGCTTCACCGTTGAAAGGAGACCCGCGAATCATATCAGGTGAATCAGGTGGTGGAGTTGGCATTGGTGTGGTAAGCCTATTGATGGAAAGGGATGAATATAAGGAAATAAGGAAAAAGCTAAAATTAGATGAAGAATCCGTTGTACTTGTAATAAGCACAGAAGGGGATACAGATCCAGATAGGTATAAGGATATAGTTTGGGATGGTGAGTTTAGTTCTAAATAGTGGTTTTGCTATAGACGAGCACAGATAAGAGGCCTATAAAGACTTCTCTTAATGGGAAACCTTTATAGGCCTTATATTACATAGGCATTCATAATAAGCTGCATGTTTTCCTATTTCAGAATATTTTTCAGGAATTAGATTATTTACTCCTCCTCTTTTTTGAACCCACCAACCTTCATATATGATAACTACATCTTCTCTAAGGTTTTCTTTTAGCCCTATTTTACACTGAAGGCTTCCAACTTCTGTGTAAACTTCTGCTAAATCTCCATCTGATAGATTTAAGTTTAAGCCTATTTCTTTATTTATATAAGCTGTAGGTATCTCGTCATCAACCATTACAAAATGCTGTGAATGGAGAGAATCTTTAGAGTGAGGTGTTAAAAGATAGAAGGGGTATTTGTTATCGGGTTTGATGCTAATAGGTTTATATACTGGTAAAGGTTCAAAACCTTCCTCTTTTGCAATGCTTGAATAGAACTCATATTTTCCACTAGGGGTTTTGAATACACGATCTTCCCAAGGAATTTTTTCGCCACCTGGAACTAATATGGGACCATTTTTTAAATCCTCTATTGAAATGCCAGTTTTCTTAGTTAAGGGCATTAGTACCCTTTCAAGCCACCAAAAATGATCTCTTATAGGGAAGTCTTTAAGACCTAGCCTTTTGACCAGTTCATTGTAAATCCAAAGCTCTGATGGTATCCATGGTTCGGGTTCAACTACTTGATTGCATAGATTTAGGTAACTATGGCTTGCAGGAGGACAGACTAAATCCACATCTTCTAAAAAATGTCTGCATGGCAGTATGATATCTGAAAGATTGGCTGTATCTGTTTTAAACATATCTATAGTAACTTTAAAATCTACTTTTTCAAAAGCCTTTATCATTTTCTGAGTATCCATACATTGGGTTATGGGATTTGCTCTGCTTATGAAAAGCATTTTTATTTCAGGATTTTTTTCAGTTAGTATGAAATCTGCTATTTCTGGTCTTGGAACTTTTCTACTATATTTCCTTAAGTATTGTCCTTGAAGATAATCGAAATCAATGTATTCATCCATTCTATTATTGTTGTAATTTACTCCTCCGCCTTTAATTCCAATATTTCCAGTTATAGCACCTAAGGCATCGATAGCCCTTATGGTATAACCACCATTTGTATATCTTTGAACTCCAAAACCCAATATTATTGAAGAAGGTTTATTAGTTCCATATTTTCTCGCTACAAACAGTATGTCCTCTCTTTTTATACCAGTAATTTCTGATCCTCTTTCAAGGGTAAAATCAGCAACATATTTTTTAAATTCATCAAATCCTAAAGTGTGTTTGTTTATGAAGCTATTATCCACTAACCCTTCCTCAATTAATAGATTGGCAATTGTTAAAGCCAAAGTTCCATCTGTTCCAGGATTAGGTGATATATAGAAATCAGCAAGTTTTTTTGTTTCTGTTTCTATAGGGTCAATTAATATTATATATGCTCCTTTCTTTCTGGCTTCTTTTAAAAAGAGAACTAGATGTATTCCTGTATTTATAGGATTTCTACCCCAGATGATTATGGTATTAGAATTAGTAACATCAGAAATATCATGACTTAATGCTTTCCCAAAGTCATATCTCTGGGCTTCATTTCCTGCACCTGCACATAAGCTACCAACAGGCACAGTTACTCCTCCATAAGCATTAAAAAATCTGCTATCTATATTCTTTAAAAGTCCAATATTTCCAGCGTGATACCAGTGAAGCAAAGCTGTAGTAGGATATTTGCTTCTAAGCTCATCTAGTTTGTATGATATAATGTCTAAAGCTTTATCCCAACTAATTTCTTTCCAACTATTGCCTTCTTTTATCATAGGTTTTCTTATCCTATCAGGATGTTCTAACATCTTAATATGCATCATTCCCTTTTTACAAAGGAAGTTTCTAGTAGCATGATTTCTTTCATCACCACTTATGGATATTATTTTGTTGTTTTTGACTTTAGCTATTATGGAACAGGAATCCCAGCAGTCCAAAGTACAGGATGTGCTTATATATTTAGCCATAAACATTTCTCCTTTATGCATTATTGTTTAGTTTGGGATTTTCATCTTTTTTTCAAAATACCGTTAATGAACCAATCTGTATAGTACTTCCTCTTGATTCTAATTCTTTCTTCTTCATCGGTTATGTTTTTTTCATCGAAATACATTAAAATATTGAACATAGTGGTTACATATAGATGGAATATTAGCTCTAAATCCAAATCTTCAACTAATTTGCCTTGCTTTTCTAATTCTACAAGTTCATCCCATACAATGCTATTCATTTCCTTGCTATATTCTCCAAAATAAAATTTCATTTTAACCTCTACAGGAGCATCATACCATGTTCGGTTGAGTGCAATTTCCTTAGGGCTACATACTTCTTCAATGGGAATAATCTCTGGATCTGTTAAGTATTGTTCTGTTCTTTCTTTATGTCTAGCATATATTTTCTTTTCTATTTCGGTCATGATGTACAAATATAAATCATCTTTATCATAAAAATATTGATAGAAACTACCTATTGAAATTCCTGCTTTGTTTGTAATATTTCGAATACTGACATCTTTGTAATCGTTTTCAATAAAGAGGTCATAAGCCGCATCTATTATTTTATTTCGTTTTTCTACAGATAGGTTGAAAAAGGTTTTTTTAGGCATGTTTTCCTCCTCAATGTAGTTTTTACCAAATTAATTATAACAAAAGAAATGTAAAAGTAAAAGGGTAAAGAATTTCTTTATACAGAATATATAGATTAAATAAAACTTTCAAAAAATATGTTGACATGTGTCAAGTAATGTATTATTATATAAGATAATTTACCAACATGAACGCGTTCATATAACGTATCATTTTCCACTTATATAAAATTGGGAGGAGTCTAAATGAAAAAGTATTTAGGGAAGAGATTGTTAACTGGACTATTAACTATTATTGTTGCATTTGTGATTAACTTTATAATAATCAATTTGGCACCGGGCGATCCAATAAAAACTTTAATGGGTAAGGAAAGCGATGATCCCGTTTTAAGAGCCGCTTTAGAGGAAAAGTATGGACTTAACAAACCACTTCATATGCAATTTTTTAGCTATCTCAAAACTGCTATGACAGGAGATTTAGGAACATCAATTATATATAATAGGCCTGTAACAGATATGATAGTTGAAAAACTTCCTGCTACAATCTTACTAGTGCTGACTTCTGCCATACTGTCCTTAGTTATCGGTACTGCTATGGGAATTATGGCTGGGAGAATGGAGGGGACATTTATAGATGTTTTGTTCTCCGGCTTTTCATACATATTAAATGCCATGCCAAGTTTTTGGCTGGGATTAATGCTCATTATCATATTTTCATCCATGCTAAATATACTTCCAACCTATGGAATGACTGACCCAAGGGCTTCATATACAGGCATAGCTTATGTATTGGATGTTATAAAGCATATGATACTCCCTGTTACCACTTTGGTTTTAATTGAAATTCCAATTTATTATAGAATTGCAAAATCATCAATACTGCAAGTTACAAATGAGGATTTTATACTTACACTTAGGGCAACTGGAATGGATGAGAAGAAGATCTTTAGGAAGTACATATTTAGAAATGCGATCTTACCTACTGTAACTATCTTTGGTATATCCTTAGCTTATTTGATAACAGGTGTATCCCTTATAGAAACGGTATTTGCATGGCCAGGAACTGGAAGGTTAGTATTGACTGCAATTACTCAGAGGGATTACCCAACCCTAATGGGGATGTACCTCATAATGTCTATTTCAATTGCCTTGATGATGATTGTGGTAGATATAGTATATGCAATACTAGACCCAAGGATTAGATACTAGGGAGGATGAAATATGATAAAGACAATAGTAAATGATAAACAGCTTTTATTTGGAATTATTGGTCTTGTTTTTTTACTTGCAGTTGCGGCCTTTGCACCAGTTATTGCTCCTGAAAACCCCTATTATTTTGGACCCGATGTTTTAAATAAACCAGGTATGAATGGACATATACTTGGCACTAATAAATTGGGGCAAGATATATTCAGCATGATAATTTATGGAACTAGAACATCTCTGCAGGTTGCCATAATATCAGCTTTTATATCCGGCTTATTGGGAATATTAATTGGCGGGGTTGCAGGTTTCTTTGGTGGAAATGTGGACAGGGTTATTTCTGAACTAATAAATGTATTTATGATGCTTCCTACATTCTTTTTAATATTGTTGATAATTGCCCTATTTGGGAACAGCATATATAACGTGATGATTGTAATTGGAATTACTACTTGGCCTGGCAATGCTAAATTGATGAGAGCTCAGGCCTTATCCTTAAGAGAAAGAACCTTTGTAAAAGCAGCTTCTGCTATGGGTGAATCAAAGTTGCAGATTTTATTTAAATACATAATTCCAAATGGAGTGTTTCCAGTTATTGCAAATACTACGGTGGGAATGTCAAATGCAATACTCACTGAAGCTGGGTTAAGCTTTTTAGGCCTTGGAGATCCCAATATAGTGAGCTGGGGTCAGATGATATATGATGGAAAATCATTTCTTACTTCCGCTTGGTGGATAGCAACTTTTGCAGGGATTGCCATTGTAATTACAGTAACCATATTCTATCTACTAGGAGATGGATTGAACCATGTGATGAACCCTAAACATTCTAAAGGTAAAGAGGTGTAATATAATGATCTTAGAAGTAAAGGACTTCAATGTTACCTATGTGAACAAGCATAAAAGAGTATACGCAGTAAAGAATGTAAATTTTAATATAGATAAGGGAGATTCCTTAGGTTTAGTAGGGGAATCTGGTTCAGGTAAATCAACTTTAGCAATGGCCCTATTGAGGCTTTTGTCTAAAAAAAGTACTGAGATATCAGGAACTGCTAACTTTCTAGGGAGGGATTTGGTTAATTTATCTGAAGAAGAATTAAAGGAAATTAGATGGAAAGAGATTAGCGTTGTATTCCAAAAATCAATGAACTCCCTCTCCCCCGTACATAGAATTAGGACTCAGGTTGAAGATATATATAGGGTACATAATCCAAAGGCAGCTAAAGAGGAAATAAGGGATAGGTTTACATATTTATTAAAGCTTGTCAACCTATCAGATAGGGTCTACAACTTATATCCTCATGAACTGTCTGGAGGCATGCTTCAGAGGGTTTCCATAGCCATAAGTCTTTTGAACAATCCAAAACTTTTAATTATGGATGAGGCTACTACAGCCTTAGATGTAGTAACCCAAGGGCAGATACTTGATGAGGTTGTAAAAATGGAAAAAGAGATGGACATGACTAGAATAATGATAACCCATGACATGTCAGTAGTTGCTACCTCCTGTAATAAGGTTGCAGTTATGTATGCGGGAGAGATGATGGAAATGGGTTATGTTAAGGAAGTGTTAAAGAACCCCCTACACCCTTATACGGAAGGGCTCATAGCATCTTTTCCATCCCTAAAGGGGAAGAAAGAAAAACTAAAGAGCATAGAAGGCTTTTTACCAGACTTATCAAAGAGATATGAAGGGTGTATATTCGCTCCAAGATGTAGCAAGGTAATGGATATATGTAAGAAAAAACCAGCCGAAGTTAAGATGGATAATGGGACTGTGGTAAGATGTCACCTATATGGAGGTGAGACAGATGAAGAATGATGCCTTTATAACTATAGATAATGTTTCTATGTGGTACCCAGCAAAGAAAGGAATTACATTGACTTCTAAAGAAAAGCAGCATGTTAAAGCAGTGGATGGGGTTTCCTTTATGATGGAGAAAGGCGAGATATTGGGAGTAATAGGGGAATCAGGATGTGGCAAGTCTACTCTGGGACGGATACTTGCAAGACTAGAGGAACCAACTGGTGGTGATATATACATAGAAGGGGAATCTACCAGCAGTCTTATAAAAAAAGACCCTAAGGCTTTTAGAAGGTTAGTTCAGATAGTATTTCAAAATCCGTACGATTCCTTTACTCCAAGGGATACAATTGAAAAAATACTAACAAGGCCTTTGAATATCCACTCTATTGGGAAGAACATGGAAGAAAGAAGAAAAATAATATTAGATGCTTTGGAAGCAGGAGGTCTTCATCCAGCAGAGGAAATTGCCAGAAGGTATCCACATGAACTTTCAGGAGGGCAGTTGCAGAGAATATCCATACTTAGGGCCATGTTGATGGAGCCTAAGTTTGTAATTGCAGATGAGCCTGTGTCCATGTTGGATGTATCTGTAAGAGCTGAGATAATCAATATGCTATTGAGATTAAGCAAGGAAAGGGATGCTGCAGTTATATTCATAAGCCATGATATTTCCCTTACTAGATATATTTCCGATAAGGTGGCAGTTATGTATTTAGGTAGGGTAGTAGAATATGGAGAAGCAGATGAGGTCATAAACAATCCAAAACATCCTTATACTCAGGCCTTGATCTCCAACTGTGGATCCATAGATCCTGATGAGGTTGTGGATAAGATAAGGGTAGAAGGAGAGCCTCCTACACCCATAAATCCAGGACCAGGCTGCTATTTTGCACCTAGATGTTTTAAGGCAAGTGATGAGTGTTTTAAGGCCTATCCAGCTACTTATGACCTTGGGGATGGTCACAAGGTAGCTTGTGATAAATTATTTTAAATTGATAAGGGGGTAAAATATGAAAAGAAAATTGATTTTAGCAATTGCAATTTTGACCTTGATAGCATTTATTAGTGTAGGATGTGGTGGCAAAACCAATGAGACATCAGGTGGGGATGGTGGAGGAAATGGTAAGGTAGAAAAAACATTAATTGTAAGGACCTTTGGAGATCCAATGTCCTTTAATCCAGACGTCACAGCAGACGATTACGCTTATACTATCGTGCAAAACATATTCAATAGGCTTGTAAAGCTAGATGCGAGTAAGCAAGTAATACCAGACTTAGCTACTGATTGGGAAGTAAGTGACGATGGTTTGACCATTACTTTCCACTTAAGGGATGATGCCTGTTGGCATGATGGAGAAAAGGTAACTAGTGAAGACGTAAAATATACTTTTGATACAATAAAGGACACTCCATCATATTTCTTATCAAGCAGATTACAAATTGTTGATTCCATTGAGGCACCAGATGATTACACTGTAGTATTCAAATTAAAACAGCCAGACGTTTCTTTTATTGCAGATATAGGATGGTATGCTTGTTTCATATTACCAGAACATATATTTAACAATGGACAAGCTTGGGAAGATAATCCAGCTTCAAAGGAACCAATTGGCTCAGGACCATTTAAGTTTGTAGAACATAAACAGGGAGAGTATATAACATTGGAAGCTAATCCAGACTACCACGAGGGAGCACCAAAACTTGATAAGATAATATTCTCAATTATTCCTGATGATGCTACTGCTGTACAAGCACTTATTAACGGTGAAATAGACGTGTTAGACAGTGTACCTGCAGCAAATGTGGATGAATTGTTGGCTAACGATAATATAAGGATGGTATTAAACGAATATCCATCCCCAATGAGAATCATATTTAATATGGATGATGAAGTAATAAAAGATGTAAACTTAAGAAGAGCTATAGCTACAGCTATAAATAGGGAAGAAATATCTGAAAAAGTATTCAAGGGAATACAAAAACCTGAATACAACATGTATCCTTCACTAATTGAATGGGTAACAAATAGTGAAGATACAGCTCCTAAATTCAATATTGAAGAGGCAAGAAGAATACTAGAAGAAGCTGGATATACACAGGATAGCGAAGGCTACTATGTAAGAGGAATTACAATTGATGTATTTGAGGACGGAAACTATCCTGATGCAGCAAAGCTTATGGCAGCAACATTAGCTGAAGCAGGTATTGAATTGATAGTTCAAGTTCATGAGTTCAATGCTTGGAGTGAAAAGGTAGCAAACCAGAGAGATTTCATGCTAGAACTGCAAGGTGGATTTATGGGACCAGATCCAGCAGCCTTGTATAAGCGCTTAGGTACAGGACAGGGTAGTAATTATGGAAACTATAGCAATGCTAAATTTGACGAACTATGCTTAAAGGCTGTGGCAACAGGCGACCAAGAAGAAAGGGCTAAACTATATAAGGAAGCCCAAGCAATTCTTGCAGAAGAACTACCTTATATTCCAATAGTAGCTTATTGTGCATATGATGCGAATAATGTAAAAGTTATAAACTTACCAATAGACGGTACTGGAAAATGGGGCTGGTCAGAATATACATTTACAGACTTTGTAGAATAACAAAAAAGCTAATTGCATATTATTATGCAATAATATGCAATTAGCTTCTATTTGGGGGGTATATGATGAACAAATTATTTGAAGATGTAGTAAACAGAATTCCAGATTATAAAGTATTTTTAACTGTAGATGAAATGGATGAAAGCAGCAAAAAATTAGCTAAAGAATATCCTGATGTAGTGGAGTTATTAGAGATAGGAAGGACAAGAGATAATCATCCATTGTATTGTTTAAAGATTGGGAATGGTTCAGATAATGCTCTAATGTTTGGGTGTCCCCATCCAAATGAACCTATAGGGGCAATGCTTTTGGAATACTTTTCAAGAGAGCTAGCTGAAAATAAAGAGCTTCGGGAAGAATTAGACTATACTTGGTATATTGTAAAATGCTGGGATGCTGATGGAACAAGATTAAATGAGAAATGGTTTAAAGGTCCTTTTACCTTATATAATTATGCAAGAAATTTCTTTAGGCCAGCAGGCCATCAGCAGGTTGACTGGACTTTCCCAATAGATTATAAGAATCTACACTTCCACGATACTATACCAGAAACCAAGGCTATGATGAAGTTAATAGATGAAATAAGACCTAAATTTATCTATTCCCTTCATAATGCAGGTTTTGGAGGGGTTTACTGGTATTTGACTAGGGATACATCTGAAATATATGAGGATATGAGAAACGCAGCAAAAAAACAAGGGATACCTCTTAACCTTGGAGAGCCAGAAGCTCCATACTGTGAGGCTTTTGCCCCTGCTATATATAAGAGTTTGGGAATAAAACAACATTATGATTATCTAGAGAAATATGGAGTTGAAAAGCCTGAAGAACATATAAAGTGTGGAACTTGTAGTGCAGATTATGCAGAAGAAGTTTGTAATGCTTTTACACTACTCACAGAACTACCATATTTTTATGATAAAAGAATAAATGATCTATCTATTTCAGATATAACGAGAAAAGAAGCAGTGTTGGAAAGCTTAAAATTTTCTGAGGAAATGGATGGATTCATTAAGTCTACTTTAAAAGATGTTACGAAATATATGGAAGAAAAGAATCCATTTAAATTAGCCCTAGAAGCTTTTACTAGAAATGAAGAGGACAATGAAGCTACCAGAAAGATGATCAATGAAAATCCTGATTATAATAGGCCTGCTACTGTTGCTGAAAAATTTGACAACCTACTCGTTACAAAGTTCTATAAAATGCTTTCTTTAGGCTTATTGGTAAGGGCAAATGAAATAGAATTGGAAAAAATGGAAAAGAACAAGGAAGATAATCCAGAAAAGAAAAGGGTCTTGCAGAAAGCGTATGATCAGGCTTTAACCAAGTTAAAGGAGTTAAGTGAGTATCTTGAAGAAAACATTGATTATGAGGTAGTGCCTATTAAAAAATTAATAAGTATTCAACTTGAATGCGGATTATTGATGGCAGAATATTTAAAGAGAATCTAGGGGGAAGGCTAATGCTTTTAATAAAAGGTGGAACAGTTCATGATGGAAAAGGAAGGATACTTGAAAATACTGATATATTGATTAATAATAACCTTATTGAAGATATAGGAAACTCTATAGAGGTTTCTGAAAATGTGGAAGTTTACAATGCCAAAGGCAAGGTGATTTTTCCAGGCTTTATAGATTCCTTAAATGTATGGGGAGCTAAGGGGCCTGGCTGGGGAGATGATGATTTAAGTGAGCTATCAGACCCTGTTACTCCACAGATGGATGTAGTTTATTCCTTTGATCAGGATAACATGTGTTTTCAAAGGGTATTTGAATATGGGATAACTAGTGCAGGTCTAGCACCTTCCACTTCAAATGTACTTGGAGGATATATGGCAGTGTTTAAAACCTATGGAGAGCATCCATATAGGATGCTTGTAAAGGACAAGGTAGGGCAGGTAGCCTCTATATCATCAAAAACAAAGGCCATCTATGGTAAAAGAAATACTTGTCCAATGACTAAAATGGGAGCTGTTTCCTTGCTTAGGGAGGCCATAATTAAAGCTATGAACTACAAAGAAAATCACAAGGAATACGATTCAAAAAACCATGCCTTACAGTTGATTATAAATAGAAAGGTACCTTTAATGATAAACTGCAATACTAAATCTGAAATGGATGCTATAGAATTGGCCTTAAAGGATCTATCAGTAGATATAGTATTTACTGGTGCCTTTGGAGTAGATGAACATACTGGCTATATATTAGATGATAAATTTAGTGTCATTTTGGGAGACCTAACAGGGCATATGTCCTATGTAAACACTCAAGTGGATTTTGAAGGTATAAAAAGGCTAATGGAAAGAGGGGTTGATATAGCCATTAGTTCCTGTGGAGACAATGTGGCATCAGGTAAGGAATCCTTGCTATGGAATGCAATATTGTGTTATAAAAATGGCTTAGATGCAGAAGATGTTTTAAGGATGATCACTTCCATTCCAGCTAAAATACTTGGTGTAGATGATAGAATAGGCTCTATTGAGATAGGGAAAGATGCTGACATTGTCATCTGGTCAGATAATCCTATTAAGACTTATTCTGCTAAAGTTGAAGCTTCATTTATAAATGGACAAAATATCCTTCATTCTAGGAGGTATAATACATGTTGGTCATAAAGAATGCAAGAATATATACTTCGGCTGGTATAGTTTATGAAAAGGGAGACATACTTATAGAAAATGGGAAAATTACAGATGTTGGAGAGTCTTTAAGTTGTGAGCAAGCTGAAGTAATAGATTGTAGTGGACTTGTTGTCATACCTGGTATAGTAGATGCTCATAGCCATATTGGAGGCTTTGGTATGGATATGACGGACCAGGACTTAAATGAGATGACTAAAAATATCACTCCTGAAGTTGAGGCTATCTATTCAATAGATACTAAATCGCCAATGTTTCAACGGGTTATAAAGGCAGGGATTACTACTTCTGCTATTGCCCCAGGAAGTGGTAATGTTATAGGTGGACTTGTGTGTGCTGTAAAATCTCATGGTAAAAATATAAAAGAAATGTGTATTAAAAATCCTATAGCTTTAAAAGCAGCATTGGGCGGAAATCCTAAAGGGGTTTATGGCAAGAGAAATCAACTGCCTATGACACGTATGGGAATTGCAAGTGTTCTGAGGGATACCTTAATCAAAGGACGGGAATATATGAAAAAAAAGGAAAAGGGAGAGGCTGCTTTTGATGTAGGACTGGAACATGTATGTAAAGTCCTTAAAAAGGAAATCCCTTTAAAGGTCCACTGTGAACAGTTCGATATGCTTACAACAATTCGGATAGCGGAAGAATTTGACATAGAATTTACTTTAGATCATGCCTGGGGAGCTAGTGATTTCTATGATGATATTGCAGAAGCCAAGAATTTAAAGGGAGTAATATATGGTCCCGTAGGGGTATTATTGCTTCCAGGTGAATGCGGAAAAATTGATATATATAGTTTAATAGAACTGGATAAAAGGGGAGTTCCATGTGCAATAATGACAGATGGACCTATATGTAATCCTGACCTTATTATAGTTCAAGCTGGAGAAGTAGTAAGGTTTGGTGGTGATATTGAAAGGGTAATAAACATGCTCACAATAAATCCAGCTAAAATAATTGGAGTTGATGACCGAGTTGGCTCTATTGAAAAGGGCAAAGATGCAGATTTAGTTATTTTTGAAGGCATGCCTGCTTTAGATACTGATGCAAGGGTAAGATACACAATTATAAATGGTAATATAGTATATAGTGTAGATAATTAAACCAGAGAGCTTTGCCTCTGGTTTTTTAAATGCAAAAAATATAATATAATATATAATTATGAAATTGGTTTTGGTTTTCTAAGTCCAAAACAGGGGAGGTTTTATTGTGAAGGTTTTAGTTACAGGTTTTGATCCCTTTGGGGGAGAAAAAATAAATCCTTCTATTGAGGCTGTCAAAAGGCTAAATGACAAGATAGCAGGAGCAGATATAGTGAAAGTAGAAATACCAACTGTCTTCTATAAGTCCATTAGAAGGCTTGAGAAAGCTCTGGATGAGGAAAAACCAGATATTGCTATATGTGTGGGTCAAGCAGGTGGAAGGAGTAGGATAAGTATAGAAAGGGTAGCAATAAATATTAGCGATGGTAGGATTCCAGACAATGAAGGGAATCAACCTATTGATGAGGTAATATTTGAGGAGGGGGATACAGCTTATTTTGCTAAACTCCCTATTAAAGCTATGGTTAAGGAAATGAATAAAAGAAATATTCCAGCGGAAATATCAAATACAGCAGGGACATATGTGTGTAACCACCTAATGTATGGCCTTTTATATAATATCCATAAGAAATATCCAAATATGAAGGGAGGATTTATACATATACCATTTATACCAGAGCAAGTAATAGACAAAAAGGGTAGTCCCAGCATGTCTTTAGACCTTATAGTGAAAGGATTAACCATTGCTATAGAAACTGCCATTAAATACGATGAAGATATAAAGGAAATTGGCGGTGAAATTCATTAACTGACAAGGTAAATTATGCCATTTACTCAATAAAGGGTATCCTGTCATGGCTTCTGGAGAAGATACCCTTTATTGTACTTATGTATGTCTCCGAAACTTACTAGCTTATTTACTTTATAAATCTGTTATAATAAAACTAACAAAAATGAATAGAGCCTTTTGGAGTGATAGTATGTATAAGGTGTTAATTATTGAAGATGATGAGAAGCTTAGAAATTTAATAAAGGATGGACTTGTAAGGTATAATTATGACGTATCAATAGTAAATGATTATTCCAATATAAAGGGAGAATTTATTAAGGCAGAACCACACCTAGTATTGATGGACATAAATCTTCCGAACTATGATGGATTTTTTTGGTGCAGGGAGATAAGGAGTATCTCTAAAGTTCCAATAATGTTCATATCAGGAAGATTTTCAGATATGGACCAGGTCATGGCCATAGAAAATGGTGGAGATGATTATATAGTCAAACCCTTTTCATTCGATTTATTAATGGCCAAAATAAAAGGAGTCATGAGAAGAGTCTATGGAGAATATGCCGAAACCTTCTCGCGTGATGTCTTGGAGGTGGATGGTCTGTACCTTTTTCCTAGACAAAATATAATTCAGTGGAATCATCAGAAGGTAGAGCTTAGCAAAAAAGAATTTGCACTAATATATATACTCCTTAAAAACTTAGATAATATCGTTTCCAGAGAAGAACTGTTGGAAGAGCTTTGGGATGATAAGGATTTTGTAGATGATAATACTTTATCTGTAAATATTGCAAGGCTTAGAAAGAGATTAGAAGATATAGGAATATATGAGTCAATACAGACTAAAAGAGGTCAGGGATATTGTATGGTTAAAACTTGGAATAGGTGATGTTATGAGATTTACTGATTATATAATTGATAGGCTCTTATATATATTGTTCTATTTTATAAGTATTATTTTAGTAATAATTATTATGAGCCTAGATTCTATAAATAATAACAAGGTTCTTAATATAGGAACTATATTATATTCTATAATAATCTCCATTGCTATGCTCTTAATTTTTTTCTCAATAGATTATTTAAGGAAAAAAGAAGTGTATATAGTAATAAACAGAGGGCTTGAGGGGGGCGAATTTAACTATATATTCAATCTACCTGATAGAGCTAATAGGGAACATAAAGTATTTAAAGAGCTGCTTACTAAAAATCACATGTATTATGAAAATACCTTGGATAAATATAGGAAAAGATATAAGGAGAGCCTTAATCTAAAGAGCAGGTGGATCCATCAGCTAAAGACCCCAATATCCGTAATTAAGCTTCTTTTAGAAAAAGAAAAGGAAAAGATTATAGATGAAAACACAAGGAGGAGCTATGAAAGCATAGAAGAAGAGCTTGAAAAGCTGTCCCATGGTCTTGAAATGGAGTTATATTCTTTAAGAATAAACGATTTTGAAATGGACTTTAAGGTGGAAAAGATTGATCTAGTTGATATTGTGAGAGAGGTTGTCAATGAAAATAAAAATGCTTTTATAGTTAATTCAATTTATCCAAATTTGAAATCAGAAGGGGATATATATGTTAAAAGCGATAAAAAATGGCTAAAGTTCATAATTAGTCAAATAATATCCAATTCCATAAAGTATACCAAAGTGAGGGATGTAGAAAAAAAATATATACATGTTAGTCTTTCTAAAGAAGAGGAAAGGACTGTTCTTTCCATAGAGGACAACGGAGTAGGTATACCCAAAAAGGACTTGGCCAGGGTGTTCAATGCCTTTTTCACAGGAGATAATGGAAGGAAATATTATGAATCAACGGGAATGGGACTTTATTTAGTAAAAGAAATATGCAACAAACTGGGTCATGGAGTGGAATTAAGATCAGAGGAAGATGTGGGAACCATAGTGAAAATTATATTTTATGACACAAGAAGTATATATGACAAAATTGTAAGCTAGTGTTTCTGTTTTGAAAGAGAAATCGATGGTAGGATTTCTCTTGTTTTTTTATAATGTTTAAGAGTAAACATTAGGAGGGTGGAAAATGAACGTATTAGAAACTATAGGATTATCTAAAATATATGGTTCTAAAGGAAAAGGAATAGTTGTAAAGGCATTAGACGATTTTTCCATTGCTGTCCATGAAGGAGAATTTGTAGGAGTCATGGGACCTTCAGGTAGTGGCAAAACTACACTTTTAAATATCCTTGCCACAATAGATTCACCTTCATCTGGTCAAGTATTTATAAATGGTAAGAATCCCCATAAGCTGGATAAGGATAAATTAGCCTTATTTAGAAGGAGAAATCTGGGATTTATATTTCAGGATTTTAACCTTCTGGATACCCTTTCAGCAAAGGAAAATATAATACTCCCTTTGGTTTTGGAAGGAAAGGTGCAGAAGGAAATTGATAAAAGGGTAAAAGACGTGGCTAAAATACTTAATATAGAGGATATATTAGAAAAAAGAACCTATGAAATTTCTGGAGGGCAACAACAGAGAGTAGCTTGTGCCAGAGCTTTAATAAATGATCCATCCATAATACTTGCAGATGAGCCTACAGGCAACTTAGATTCAAAAGCATCTATGGATTTAATGGAGGCTTTGGAAACCATAAATAATAAAAGGGGAGCTACAATTGTAATGGTTACTCATGATGCTTTTGCAGCAAGTTTTTGTAATAGAATCATAATGATTAAGGATGGGAGATTTTTCTTGGAGATAGTAAAGAATTCATCAAGACAAGTATTTTTCAAGGAAATACTGGATTCCCTTTCTTTAATTGGGGGTGGATATAATGAGACTATATGATTTGGCCATTAGGAACTTAAAGGGCAATGCATATAGATATATAATGTACTATTTAAGTAATGTATTTACTATTGCTGTATCCTTCATATTTATAAACTTCTTATTTCATCCAAGGCTTGAAAGTGGCCCATTAGCTCCTAGTGGAGTGGTCCATGTTGGAGCAATGAATGGTATCTTTATATGCCTAATTATAATAATCATATTTACAGTTCTGTTTATTGGCTATGCAACTAGTATGTTTATTAAATCCAGAGGAAAGGAATTTGGACTTTTATCCTTGTTCGGAATGACAAATAAGCAAATAAGAAAATATATAATGGCAGAAAGCACCATAATTACAATACTATCCATAATAAGTGGAGTATTAATAGGGATTTTATTTTCAAAGCTTTTTTTCATGGCAATGGAAGCTTTTATGGGGATAAGGCTGCCCTTTAACATCTCTTTAATGGCCCTACTTATTACAGTTGTGGTCTTCTTTATACTGTTTGAAGTAGTTAACCTGTTAGCCTTAGTTAGAATAAGGAACAAGGAGATAGTAGAGCAGCTCAAATCATCTAAGATACCAAAGGAAATACCAAAGTTTTCAAACAAAAAATCAGCTTTTGGAGTTATCCTTTTACTTATAGGATATGTAACAGCTTGGTTTGTAGATGGGGCCTTTGTGATACTTGCTATGATACCAGTAGTATCAATAGTTGTCTTGGGAACATACTTCATATTCACTCAATTCAGTATAGCCCTAGCAAATAAATTGACAAAGAACCCAGAGCTGTTTTATAAGAAGGCTAATATGGTAGCTTTTTCTCAAATGATATTTAAATTGAAAGATACTGCCAAGGTATTGTTTTTGGCAGCTATATTGGGAGCTATAACCTTTACTGCAACTGAAACCATATATTCTTTTTTCACGGTAGTACCAAATAAAATGGGTTTAGATAATGTACCTCAGGATATTGCTATAGTTCAAAAAGGAGAGAATCTATATGATGAAGAAAGCATAAATAAAGCTATTGACATATTAAAAAACAATGGATTAAAAGTAGAAGGATTTCATAAAGTAAAGCTAATAAAGGTTATCAATGAAACTATTAAGGATGGGGAAGTAAATGGGGGAGCTACCGTAGTCATATCCAATTCCGACTATAATAGGTTGGCCAGCTTTGAAGGAAGGGAAGAGGTAAAAGTAAATAAAGGAGAAATGATCTACAATTATCCACATCCTTGGCCTTATACCTATGAAGGCATAGAAGAAAGGGTATTTCCATATGAAGCTGCTATAGTGATCTTTAATGATGAAAGAATGGAATTAAGAGTAAAGGGAGAAGTTTATGGTTCTGCAACCACATTGATTATGGACAGTTATGATCCTTTAATATTAAATGATGAAGATTTCAACAGATTATCTAATATGGCTACAGATGAGGATTTAATAATTTTTAATGGGATAAATGTTGATAGATGGAAAAGGTCATATAAAGCCTCATTAGAAGTTCAGGATATGCTAGGTGAGGCATATCAAGGGGACTATTATTCTAAAGTTATGCCCTATAGAGAAATGAGAAGCTTATATGGATTTACTCTGTTTCTAGGATTTTTCATTGCATTTTTGTTTTTCCTTGCTACTGGGAGTATAATCTACTTTAAATTATTTAATGAAATTAAACAGGATGGTCTTGAATATGGAATACTTAAGAAAATAGGAATTACTAAAAAGGAAATGAATAGTATGATAACAAAGCAAATAGCAGTTATATTCTTCTTGCCTTTTGTAGTAAGTACTCTACATTCCTTATTTGCCCTTAAGTCCTTGGCAAATTTATTAGATGAACTATTAATTAGTAATGGATTAATTGTAATGGTAGGGTACTTTATATTCCAAGGTATATACTTTTTAATTATAAGAAGAATATATATAAACAAAATAAATGAGTTAACATGCACAATGTAGTGGTTAATGAATTAAGCATAGATAGTTCAGAAGCACCATTTTATATTTACCTTATCTGCTTGGTGGACAGAGATAAATAATTAGTTCGCCTAAATTGGGATTTAAATGGGTAATAAAAAGTGTTATTATAGGAATATAAAAATATTTACATAAAGGGGATTATGATGGCATCTGAATTATCTAAAAGATTAAATACTAAAGAAATTATTAAAAAAATAATTATTATCATAATAGGCAATTTATTCTGCTCCATCGCCTTTAATGTATTCTTTATACCTAATAGGCTTTTAAGCGGTGGTGTTGGGGGATTAGCAATTATAATCCAGTATTTAACGGGAATACCAACAGGTATATCTGTGTTCTTTTTGAATATTCCTATTTTCTTGATAGGTTCTAGATTAATAGACAGAGAGTTTGCATTTTTTGCTTTTATATCGATGTTAATATATTCTTCCATACTGACAATAACAAGGGGATTAGGATCCCATTTTATAGTTGATGATATAATTCTTGCTTCAGTATTTGGAGGAGTATTTAATGGAATTGGAATGGGTTTAATGTTTAGAAACAGGGCTTCCCAAGGAGGTTTCGATATAATAGCAGCTATTTTGAAGAAGAAATACAATGTGAATATAGGTTCTGGCCTAATGGCAGCAAATACGGTAATAGTATCACTGTCCTCCTTTTTATTTGGATACAAATCTGCAATGTATACATTAATAGCCATGTATATTGGTTATGCTGTAGTTGATAAGGTACAAATAGGATTTAATGTTAAGAAAAATGTAATTATAGTTTCTGAAAAGGCAGACTTAGTAGCTGAGGCAATTCTTAATAGGCTTCATAGAGGTGTTACTTTTCTTGAAGGAATGGGAGGATATACCCATGAAAATAAAAAGGTAATATATTGTATAGTAACTTCTAGAGAAACTGCTAAATTAAAGGAAATTGTAGAAGAAATAGACCCCATGGCTTTCTTTACTGTAAATGATGTAGTGGAAGTAAAGGGGAAAGGGTTTAAAAATGTAGGCATATGATAATTAAGATGCTTAGGAACTAATTTCTTTGCAGAAGTAAGCTCCTAAGCATTTTTGTTATTAAAGAATTTAGCTTTAAGGATTCAAGGTGGATAAATTACCACTCTGTTATATGTTCCCCTTGTCCATTTTCCATGCTTCAAAGACAAGTTCATTAAATTTAACTTTGTCTTTTATAGTAGTTGGTATATTTACTTTATAACCTTTTTTTGCATTGTTATCTATTTTAAGAAAACCTGTTTTTAAATCATCTTCAGTGGATATTACATTCTCAATACTATCTATAAATAATTCAGGGTTAGTTGTATATACTGCTGCTACAATATCCCAGTTGTAAAATTCCTTTGTATTATAGGAATCGGTAAAATATTTGTACCATTCATAGGATTTATTCCTAATATATTTATAACTTTTAATATAGTTTTCTTTGATTAAACGAGTAAATTCTTCTTCTCCAAAAGTAGCTTGTAAGCATATGTGTCCAGTCAATATGGTTACCTTACTACTAGAGCTTAAAATTGTATATGTAGCTAGAGGGTCTGAGGAAAAATTAAGCTCATTCATAATTTTTCCTTGTATTACTAATGGTTTAGTTATTCCTCCCATTAATACAATTTCCTTGACTTTTTTGAAGAAATTCATATCAATTTCATATGCACCATATAGATTGGTTAGTGAGCCTGTAGCTAGAATTGTTACATTCTGAGGAAATCTATTTACCATTTCTACAAGGAATTCTGCTGCTTCACTTTGTCGGTTGTTTGTATTGGGAGCACCTTTTTTAAGTGGAATATGCTTTATATCTAATTCATTAAACATTTCTACTGTATTGTTATGTACATCTTCTATTGTGCTGTTACCAAATGTAGTGGTAACTCCAATAAGGTTCACATCTTTTCTTCCAAGAAGATAAAGTAGAGCAAGTCCATCATCTACATCCTTACCATATAACCCCATTGTATTGTCGCAGTCAAATATAATCTTTTTCATTTCCCTCTCCTTTGTTTTTTTAATATATTATCATAAATAAGGATAAATGGACAAATCACCTAAGCATAATATTAAATTAATTTATTTTATTTGCTTTAATATAGATAAATTGAATATTAAAGCAAACCCAATAAATTAGCTATTTGGTAGTTTCTTAAAGCTGCCAATGGCTATAAATCACAATAATTTTATTGATAAATCTATGAAGTTTAGGTATATTAATGGATGCAGAAGGAGATTTTAGCTTATTATATTGGAATACCCCATTAAATTTATACAGAAATTAAAAGATGATGGAGGAGTGAATATGAAAAAAAAATCCATTGCAATTTTTATGATTATGATACTCGTATTTGGATTAACTGGTTGTAAAGAGGAAAGTACTGTAGAATACAATCTTTCTGAAAAGGATTGGGATACTATATTGGAAGAAGCAAGAGGAACTACTGTAACCATATATGGCTATGGTGGAGATCAGAAGACTAACAATTGGATTGATACATATGTGGCTAGTGAGCTTAAGGAAAGATATGACATAACTTTAAATAGGGTAGGAATGAATATAGATGATATTTTGAACAATTTATTAAATGAGAAGCAGGCTAATGTGGAAAGCGGAAATATGGATGTTGTTTGGATAAATGGTGAAAATTTCTTTACTGCTAAACAAAACGACTTATTGTTTGGGCCTTTTACTGACAAGCTTCCAAACTTTCATAAATATGTCGATACAGAATCTGTTGAAGTTAATTATGATTTTGGATATCCTGTAGAAGGATATGAAGCTCCTTTTGGCAAAGCTCAATTTGTAATGATATATAATAGTGCAAAAGTGGATAAGGTACCTAGAAATCATAAGGAATTAATGGAATTTTGCAAGAATAATCCAGGGAAATTTACGTATCCAGCACCTCCAGACTTTACTGGTAGTGCTTTTGTAAGAAATATAATATATGATATTGTAGGATATGAGCAGTTTATGGATATGGAAGCAGATGAGGAAGTAATAAAAGAGGCCATTCAACCAGCTATAGATTATTTTGTTGAATTAAAGCCTTATTTATGGAAGGAAGGGAAGACCTACCCTGCAGAAGCTGGATTGCTTGATAATATGTATGCAGATAATGAAGTTTATATGACTATGTCATATAATCCAAATAAAGCTTCTGGGAAAATTGGAACAGGTGAGTTTCCAGAAAGTACAAGAACATTTTTATTTGATAAGGGAACCATAGGAAATACTCATTTTTTAGCAATACCATATAATGCACCAAATAAATCTGGAGCCCTAGTAGCCATAGATTTTATATTAAGTGTTGAAGCTCAAGTTTCAAAATATGTGCCGGAAACATGGGGAGACTTACCTGTACTTGACAATAATAAATTAAGCGAAGAAGAAAAGGCAATGTTTGATAATGTGAAACTTGGAATAGCAACTCTTCCACAGGATGAGCTTCTAGAAAAGAGGTTACCTGAAGTTCCTGCAGATTTAGTACCTATAATAGAAAAAATATGGATGGAATCTGTACCTGGAGAGAGTGAATGAAATTGGAAAACAAATTAAAACCTTATGTAATGATTTTGCCTGTAATGCTCATCATAATAGGAATATTTATAGTAGGTCTTAGCATGGGATTTGTTCAAAGTCTTGGACATTTTAAAGGGTAGTGTAAAATAATTTGTGCTTTTAGGAAATAAAATTCTCTTTTCTGGCAAGAATCTAAATAAGACCAAAACTAGAAAGGAGAATTTTTTATGGCAACTTTACCAAAGGAAGTTTTAAGAAATATGATAGTAGATGGAGATTTAAAAACAGTAAATGATCTCCACACATATCTTAAAGAAATGTTTAAAGATGCACTACAAGAGATGTTAGAGGCAGAATTAGAGGTAGAATTAGGATATGTAAAAGGAGATAAAAAGAACAAAAATACAGATAATCGTAGAAATGGTACTACGAAAAAGACTGTAAGCACTCGTTTTGGAGAAATTGAGTTAGATATACCAAG